>NZ_JANION010000209.1:0-49185 GCF_024610815.1 Mixta sp. | reverse complement strand
CATTGATCTGCTGGATTTTCGCCGAAACGCCTTCGGTAAAGACCAGTTTCAAATCGACGCGGTTGCGCGGCAGCGGCGTCACTACCGCTTTTACGCTGGCGCTGTATTTGCCGACGCTGTAGTAGAAATCTTCCAGCCCTTTTTCAATACTGGAGATAGTCGTGCGATCCAGCGCTTCGCCGACGCGCACGCCGGACGCTTCGAGATTCTGTTTGAGCATGTCATCTTTCACCGCCTTGTTGCCGGAGAAAGTGATGCTGGCAATGGTGGGACGCTCTTTGACCTGAACAATCAGCGTGGCGCCGTCGCGCAGGACCTGAACATCTTCGAAGTTCCCGGTAGCAAACAGGGCGCGAATGGTATTACTGATATCTTCATCATCTACCGTATCACCAACACGCACCGGCATGCTGAGCAGAGCCGCACCGACAGCGACTCGCTGCAGTCCTTCGAAATGAATGTCCTTCACTACGAACCCGTCTGCACCGTAAACGGTGGCGCTGCTGAACAGCAGCGACGCTATGAGCAACTTTTTCATCGCCATCGTTGTTATGCGTTCTTCCTAACACGTCCCAGCCTGGACAACGTTCCGGTCATCACAGGCGAGAGAAATCATTGAATAGTGCAAGCCCCATTAACAGCACCAGCAAAATCGAGCCGATGCGATAACTGAAGTCCTGAACTCGCTCGGACACCGGTTTTCCTTTGATTTTTTCAATCGCCAGAAAAAGCAGATGCCCACCATCTAATACCGGTAACGGGAACAAATTGATAATACCGAGATTCACGCTGATAAGCGCAAGAAACATCAGGTAATAAATCATCCCATACTCTGCTGACATCCCGGCGCCCTGCGCGATAGAAATCGGCCCGCTCAGGTTGTTCAGCTTAACATCGCCGGTGACCAATTTGCCAAGCATGCCGACCGTCAGCTTCATCAGCTGCCAGGTTTTCTCCCCGGCCTCGCCAATGGCAGCGAACGGACCATACTGCCGCACCGTTTTATACTCTTCCGGCAGCGGCAGCACGCGCGGCACGACGCCGGCAAACCCTTCCGCGCCTTTCGCGGTCGGCGTCAGCGTCAGGCTGACGATCTCACCCTGGCGCTCGACATCCAGCGCGATGGCTTTGGCCGGACTTTCCCGCACCAGGTTAACGAAATCCCGCCATGCCGTCAGCGGTTGCCCATCGACTTTAACGATCCTGTCGCCAGCTTGCAAACCTGCCGTGCTGGCAGGCGAGTTCGTCTGTACATCCGCCAGTACCGTTTCAATCTCCGGCCCGCGCGGCGCGATGCCCAACGCCGACACAGGGTCCTGCTTGTCCGGCTCAAAATGCCAGTTACGCAAATCGACCCGTTTTTCCACACGCTGCGATGAACCGAAAGGCGACAGCGTCAGGGTAACGTCGGTGTCGCCGATCTTACCTACCAACGCCATGCGCACGGCATCCCAGTCAGGCGTTTCGATGCCATCTACAGCTTTAAGTTCCATTCCGGGCGAAATTTGCGCTTCCGCCGCCACCGAATCGCTCAGGATTTCGCCAATTACCGGACGCACGCCGGGGACGCCGTGAATAAACACCAGCCAGTAGGCGAAAATGGCGAAGAGGAAGTTGGCGACGGGGCCGGCGGCGATGACTGCCGCGCGCTGCAGCACCGTTTTATTGTTGAAGGCCTGATGACGCAGTTCCGGCGCGACGCTCTCTACCCGCTCATCCAGCATTTTGACGTAGCCGCCGAGCGGAATCAGCGCGATGACGTACTCGGTGCCGAGCCGGTCGCGGCGGCGCCATAGCGCCTTGCCGAAGCCGACGGAAAAGCGCTCGACTTTAATCCCGCAACGGCGCGCCACCCAGAAGTGGCCGAATTCATGCACGGTGATCAGCACGCCCAACGCAACGATAAAGGCGGCAAGACTCCAGATAAAGCTCAGCATAGCGTCTTGTCCTTACAGCGTCCTGAACACCAGCAGCAGTAAACAGGCGAAGACCGGCACCGCAGCGGTCAGGCTGTCGATACGATCGAGAATGCCGCCGTGGCCGGGGATCAGATGCCCGCTGTCTTTGATGCCCGCTTCGCGCTTGAACATGCTTTCCGTCAGATCACCCAGCACGGAAGCCAGCGTAGCGATAATGGAGCTGATCAGCAGCGTGGCCGGCGCAACGCTGAGCGGCGCCCACAGGCCGAACAGCCAGGCGATCAGCGCGGCAGTGACCAGCCCGCCGAAAAAGCCTTCCCAGGTTTTGCCCGGCGACACTTTCGGTGCCAGCTTATGCTTACCGAACAGACGGCCGAACATATAAGCCCCGGAGTCAGCGCCCCAGACCAACACCATCACGTACAGCAGCCACCAGGCGCCGGCGAAATGGTCAGCGGTGTAGTGATACTGACGCAGCGCCACCATGCCGAAGAAAAACGGCACGATAGTCAGCACGCCGAACAGCAGGCGCAACGCGCGCGATTGCCGCCAAAAGCTGGCGGAACCGGGATAGGACAATACCAGCAGCAGCGCGACAATCCACCAGCCGAGCGCAGTCCATAGCGAACCGCTGAACTGCGGCAGCTGCACGGCATATTGATAAGGAGGAAGCGTGAAAAGCATCAGGGCAAGCAGCAGGCCGCAAAGCACGGCCAGCCAGATGCGTTGAAGACGGGAAGTGAAGCCGGCAAGCTGGCCCCATTCCCATGCGGCCAGCATGCATACCACAAGCGTGGCGATGGCGAACCCGGAGGGCGGTAACCAGAAAAGCGCAGCGATCACCAAAGGAATTAAGATGAACGCTGTAATCAGACGCGACTTCAGCAAAGGTTACCCCCAGGGCGCTCAGGCGCCGCCAGGTGCTGCGCCGCCAAATCGACGCTCACGATGTGAGAAAGCATTCATTGCACCTTCAAAAACTTGTTCGTCAAAATCAGGCCAGAGAACATCGGTAAAGTAAAACTCCGCGTAGGCGATTTGCCACAGCAGGAAGTTACTGATGCGATGTTCCCCCCCGGTCCTTATTACCAGATCCACCGGTGCCAAATCATGCATACAGAGAAATCCGGACAGCGTAGTTTCCTCGATCTGGTCAGGACGGAGCAACCCTTCCTGCACCTGCTCGGCTATCTGTCGTACGCCGTGAATAATATCCCAACGGCCGCCATAATTCGCGGCAATGTTGAGGGTTAATCCATTATTTTGTTGAGTAAGTTCCTCGGCGCGGCGAATACGCTCCTGTAAGCGTGAATTAAAACGGCTGATATCGCCAATAATTCTTAAGCGAACATTGTGTTTGTGCAGGCTTTTTACTTCGCTATCCAGCGCCCAGACAAACAGCTCCATCAGCGCCACCACTTCCTGGGGCGGACGGGACCAGTTCTCGCTACTGAAGGCATAAAGCGTGAGTGCTTCCAGTTTATTGCTGACGGCAAAGCTTACGGCGCGACGCACCGATTTCACTCCCGCTTTATGACCAGAGACACGAAGTTTGCCCTGATTTTTCGCCCAGCGGCCGTTGCCATCCATGATGATGGCCACATGACGCGGGCGTATCCGCTGCTGGTCATCGGTTGTTATTTGAGTTTCGGACGACATAACGCGTATTCATTTCCTTTCATCAGAAATACAGCGGCTTCTGAATACATTTCCCGTGCGGCCGTAAAAAAGCCGTGACGACCACGGCTCTGTTCACCGCTCTGGCTGTGTGTAAATGCAAAACGGGAGCCGGGGACTATACCAGTTTCCCCCAGGGCTCACAAATAGCGACCACGCAAAACTGCGAATTAACCCGCCGCGGAGAAACGCGGCAACAGCGCCTGCGCCGCCCGTCGCGCCTCAGTATCGATCGCCAGTACCGCGTCCACGCTTTGTGGCTCAGCATGGTGAAGCGATGCCAAAACGGCGGTGTTGAGCGCGGCAATATCGGTAAAGCGAATCCGCCCGTTAAGAAACGCGGCGACCGCTATCTCGTTTGCCGCATTCAGCGCGGTGGTCGCCGCCTGCCCCTGCTCGCACGCATCCATCGCCAGCTTCAGGCAGGGATAGCGATGAAAATCAGGTTCGGCGAAGGTTAACGCCTTCATGCGGGTAAAATCGAGCGGTGTGGCGCCCGCTTCGACCCGCTGCGGCCAGGCCATAGTATGCGCGATCGGCGTACGCATATCCGGCGATCCCAGCTGCGCCAGCACGCTGCCGTCGCGGTAGCGCACCATAGAGTGAATCACCGACTGCGGATGCAGGATCACTTCCATCTGCGCATCGGTTGCATTAAACAGCCAGCGGGCTTCAATGTATTCCAGGCCTTTATTCATCATGGTGGCGGAGTCAACGGAGATTTTACGTCCCATCGACCAGTTCGGATGCGCGCATGCCTGCTCCGGCGTGACGGTAGCCAACGCCGGGAGCGGCGTGTCACGAAACGGTCCACCAGATCCCGTAAGGATGATCGACTCAATGCCGTTCTCCTGCAGGTTAGCGTATCCTAACTGTTGCTGGATGGAAGCCGGTAAACTCTGAAAAATGGCATTATGCTCGCTGTCGACAGGCAACAGACGCGCGCCGCTGGCGCTCACCGCCTCCATAAATAAACGGCCGCACGTGACAAGGGATTCTTTATTCGCCAGCAGCACCGTTTTGCCGGCGCGAATGGCGGCCAGCGTCGGCAGCAGGCCCGCCGCGCCGACGATCGCCGCCATCACCTGATCTACCTCATCCAGCGCCGCCAGTTCACATGCGGCCTCTTCGCCGAACAGCACCTCGGTTTTTGCGCCCTGTTCATGCAGGCGCTGGCGCAGCAGGCGCGCGGAGGCTTCATCAGCCATCGCGGCGTAGTCGGGATGGAAGCGCAGGCACTGCTCGGTCATCAGATCGACATTGTATCCGGCGACCAGCGCCTTAACGGAGAACTGCTGGGGATTAGCCGCCACCACCGCCAGCGTATTAGTGCCAATCGATCCGGTGGAGCCGAGAATGGTTAGTTGCTTCATGAGGCCGCTCTGTGTAGAAATTCGGACACGGCGCTACAGAGAAATGCGCCAGTGCGCCAATAATGGGGAGAAAGCAAAACGCCGTCAAACAGCGTAGGCTGGATAACAGTACGCTGTGGACGGCGTTTTACAGAAGCGTGATGGAATCAGAAGTCCATCAGCTCCGTTTCTTTTTCAGCCAGCGCGGCATCGATTTTCTTAATATACGCGTCGGTCATTTTCTGAATTTCATCCTGCGCACGGCGTTCTTCATCTTCGCCGATCGCTTTGTCTTTCAGCAGCGCTTTCACTTTGTCGTTCGCGTCGCGACGGACGTTACGCACGGAAACACGGCCCTGCTCAGCTTCGCCACGCACGACCTTGATCAGATCTTTACGACGTTCTTCGGTCAATGGCGGCAGCGGCACGCGAATGTCGGTGCCGGCGGAGCTCGGATTCAGACCGAGATCGGAGGACATGATCGCTTTCTCAACAGCCGGACCCAGAGAGCGGTCAAACACGTTGATCTTCAGCGTGCGTGAGTCTTCGACGGTAACGTTGGCCAGCTGGCGCAGCGGTGTCGGCGTACCGTAGTATTCTACTACGATACCGTCGAGAAGCGCTGGTGATGCGCGGCCAGTGCGTACTTTGCCGATGTTATTTTTGAACGCCTCAACGCATTTTTCCATGCGCGTATCGGCATCTTTTTTGATGTCGTTAATCACGTTGTAACCCTTGGATTCTGTTTGACCTGCCACGGCTACGTGTCAGGAAACGGTAAAATTCGTCGGTAATCCTGAACGGTGCGCGACGCGCTAAACGCCGCGCAGACAGAATATACCCTATTTTACGCCGTGACGGATATTAATGCGTAATCAGGGTGCCTTCTTTTTCACCCATTACGACACGACGCAGCGCGCCCGGCTTGTTCATATTGAACACGCGAATCGGCAGCTGGTGGTCGCGCGCCAGCGTAAAGGCGGCCAGATCCATCACTTTCAGTTCACGTTCCAGCACTTCCTGATAGGAGAGCTGGTCATACAGGGTCGCGTCCGGGTTCTTAACCGGATCGGCGGAATAAACGCCGTCGACTTTGGTGGCTTTCAGCACCACGTCGGCTTCAATTTCGATCCCGCGCAGGCAGGCGGCGGAGTCGGTCGTAAAGAACGGGTTGCCGGTGCCGGCGGAGAAGATCACTACGCGATTGTTGCGCAGCAGGCTGATGGCTTCCGCCCAGCTGTAGTTGTCGCATACGCCGTTCAGCGGAATCGCTGACATCAGGCGCGCGTTCACATAGGCGCGGTGTAGCGCATCACGCATCGCCAGCCCGTTCATCACGGTCGCCAGCATGCCCATGTGGTCGCCCACGACGCGATTCATGCCCGCCTGCGCCAGACCGGCGCCACGGAAAAGGTTGCCTCCACCAATCACGACGCCCACCTGAATACCCAGCTCCACCAGCTCTTTAATTTCCTGAGCCATGCGATCGAGCACGCTCGCGTCGATGCCGAAACCTTCGGCGCCCTGCAGCGCTTCGCCACTCAGTTTTAGCAGGATACGTTGATAAACAGGTTTTGCATTGGTAGCCATGGTCGTTTTTCCTGGAAGCTATCATGAAAATGAGGAGTTAAATCCGATCTATCATCCGCTTAGCCGGTAAGGAAAGCTATTGGGATGAGACTGAAAAATGCTGACGAACTCAGACAAAAAAGAACCGCCGGTTGGCGGTTCTTTCGGGACCATTAAGACTGCTTGGACATAGCAGCAACTTCTGCTGCGAAGTCGCTTTCGACTTTCTCAATGCCCTCACCCACTTCGAAGCGGATGAAGTTGATGACGTCAGCGCCTTTCTCTTTCAGCAGCTGGCCAACGGTTTTGCTCGGGTCCATTACGAAGTGCTGACCGGTCAGGGAAACTTCGCCGGTGAACTTGTTCATACGGCCCTGAACCATTTTCTCAGCGATTTCGCGCGGTTTACCGGACTGCATGGCGATATCCAGCTGGATCTGATGCTCGCGAGCCACCACGTCAGCCGGTACGTCTTCCGGCTTCACATATTCCGGCTTGCTTGCCGCAACGTGCATAGCGATGTGTTTAACCAGCTCTTCATCAGCGCCGGTTGCAGAAACCAGAACGCCGATACGCGCGCCGTGCAGGTAAGAACCTACAACGTCGCCTTCCAGGATAGCAACGCGACGGATGTTGATGTTTTCACCGATTTTCGCTACCAGCGCGGTGCGCTGATCTTCGAATTTCGCTTTCAGCGCTTCGATATCAGTGATGCGCTCAGCGGTTGCAGCGGCGATAACTTCTTTACCGAAAGCCAGGAAGCCTGCGTCTTTTGCAACGAAGTCGGTTTCGCAGTTCAGCTCGACGATCACGCCGACATTGCCAGCGACTTCAGTCAGGATTACGCCTTCAGCAGCAACGCGGCCAGATTTCTTCGCCGCTTTCGCCTGACCAGACTTACGCATGTTGTCAATCGCCAGCTCGATGTCGCCATTCGCTTCAACCAGCGCTTTTTTACATTCCATCATGCCCGCGCCAGTACGCTCGCGCAGTTCTTTTACCAGAGCAGCGGTAATATCAGCCATTCTCTCTTCCTCAGTTGTCTGTTGCCTGCGGTTTTTCTTCCCGCTCGCGCGGGAAACGGCCGCCACGATATTGCCGGGACGACCAGCCTGCCTGCCCGCAATTCGCTGCGGGCCAACAGCCCCTGTTCGCAGGAGTGCGTCGCCGCCCGGTCAGACGCTGCCGGACCGGGCGGCGGTTAAAAAAATAAAGGGGCCTTAAGCGGCCCCTTACAGATCATATCTGAATGATAAGGGCTCTGTAGCAGAGCAAACCTTATTAAGCGTTCTCTAAAGAAGCTTCTTCTGCCTGCTCAGCCAGATCCTGAGAGCGGCCTTCGCGAATGGTAGTCGCTACAGCGGTCAGGTACAGGCTAACAGCACGGATCGCATCGTCGTTACCCGGGATAACGAAATCAACGCCATCCGGATCGGAGTTGGTATCAACGATAGCAAATACCGGGATACCCAGGTTATTTGCTTCTTTGATCGCGATGTGTTCGTGATCGGCGTCGATCACAAACAGTGCGTCCGGCAGACCGCCCATGTCTTTGATACCGCCCAGGCTGTTTTCCAGCTTGGCCAGTTCACGAGCGCGCATCAGCGCTTCTTTTTTGGTCAGCTTGTCGAACGTACCGTCCTGAGACTGAGTTTCCAGATCTTTCAGACGCTTGATGGACTGACGAACGGTTTTCCAGTTAGTCAGCATACCACCCAGCCAGCGGTGGTTGACGAAGAACTGGTCGCAGCTCAGTGCAGCCTCTTTGATTGATTCGCTGGCAGCGCGCTTAGTACCGACAAACAGAATCTTACCTTTACGGGAAGCGATTTTGTTCAGTTCCGCCAGAGCGTCGTTGAACATCGGTACGGTTTTCTCAAGGTTGATGATGTGAACTTTGTTACGCGCACCGAAGATGAACGGCTTCATTTTCGGGTTCCAGTAACGGGTCTGGTGACCGAAGTGAACACCAGCCTTGAGCATGTCGCGCATGGAAACAGTTGCCATGATTACCTCTGTAATAAGTTGGGGTTGGGCCTCCACATATCCCATGCAACCGACCCCGAAAGGCACCCCGGCGCATGTGCCGATATGTGTGTGTTATTTACACGGGAGATTTATGCGTTTCCCGCAGGGCTTTCGCCTTACATGGAATCGTCGGCGCGCTTTATACCATAAAGCGTGATTTGACGCCAATATTTGTTAGCGCTTATCGGCCGCGCGCGCCAATCGCCCTGACCGTCCTTCGTAGCGGCAAGCGACGCCGTCGTCGGCAGATTAACGGTCAGTGGCAGCGCGCAGGCTGACCTGCTAACATGGCTCCACTTGCTCTATTATTGTCGAAAATGACGACAACTGCGGATAAAATTAATGGCAATTTCAATTAAAACCCCAGAAGAAATCGAAAAAATGCGCGTGGCGGGCCGTCTTGCCGCCGAAGTGCTGGAGATGATCGAGCCTCACGTGAAGCCGGGCGTTTCCACCGGCGAACTCGATCGGATCTGCAACGACTATATCGTCAACACGCAGAAGGCGATTTCTGCCAGCCTGGGCTATCACGGCTTCCCGAAATCGGTCTGCATTTCGGTGAACGACGTAGTATGTCATGGCATTCCGAGCGACGATAAGCTGCTGAAAGACGGCGACATCGTCAATATCGACGTGACGGTCATTAAAGACGAGTATCACGGCGACACGTCCAAAATGTATATCGTCGGCAAACCGACCATTCTGGGCGAGCGTCTCTGCCGCGTCACGCAGGAGAGCCTCTATTTAGCGCTGCGCATGGTGAAGCCGGGCATCCGTCTGCGCACGCTGGGCCGCGAAATTCAGAAGTATGTCGAGGCGCAGGATTTCTCCGTAGTGCGTGAATATTGTGGACACGGCATCGGCAAAGGCTTCCATGAAGAGCCGCAGGTGCTGCACTACGACGCGGATGACGGCGGCGTCGTGCTTCAACCGGGTATGACCTTCACCATCGAACCCATGGTCAACGCGGGCGATTACCGCATCCGCAGCATGAAAGATGGCTGGACGGTAAAAACCAAAGATCGCAGCTTGTCCGCGCAGTATGAACACACTATTGTGGTGACAGATAACGGCTGTGAAATTCTTACCCTGCGTAAAGACGACACCATTCCGGCAGTGCTGGTAAACGAAGCCTGAGGGCAGCGCGCGCCTGCCTGAATGTGATTTGCGAAAGCCGGCTGCCCGCCGGCTTTTTTTATGGCGAAAGCGGAGCAATCTTTCCATGAGCAATGGCGTAACCGAAGAAGTAAAACATGGCCTGGCGGATTCGCCGTCGGAGTGGGACGACGCCCAGCTTACGCGCGAGACGCTAAAACAGCATCTTGACCGTTTTCAACAGCATCTCGCCGCCGCCTTCGACGCCGGCGAAGAGGTGGAAACGCTGATTGACGCCCGCACGCTGTTTATCGATCGACTGCTGCGCCGCCTGTGGCGCTTTTACGGCTTTGAAGAGGTGGCGGAGATCGCGTTGGTGGCGGTAGGCGGCTATGGCCGCGGCGAGCTGCATCCGCTTTCCGACGTCGACCTGCTGATTCTGAGCCGCACGCCGCTGGAGGAGTCGACGGCGGCGCGCACCAGCGAGCTGCTGACGCTGCTGTGGGACCTGAAGCTGGAGGTCGGCCACAGCGTGCGCACGCTGGAAGAGTGTCTGCTGGAAGGCCTCGCCGACCTGACCGTCGCCACCAATCTGATCGAATCGCGCATGCTGATCGGCGACGTAGCGCTGTTTCTGGAACTGCAAAAGCATATTTTCAGCGACGGCTTCTGGCCTTCGGACCGCTTTTACGCGGCGAAAATCGCCGAGCAGCAGGAGCGCCATAAACGCTATCACGGCACCAGCTACAACCTGGAGCCGGATATTAAAAGCAGTCCCGGCGGCCTGCGCGATATCCATACGCTGCTGTGGGTCGCGCGGCGCCATTTCGGCGCCACCTCGCTGGATGAGATGGTCGGTTTCGGCTTTCTCACCGAGGCGGAGCGCAACGAGCTGAACGAGTGCCAGACGTTCCTGTGGCGCATCCGCTTCTCTCTGCACCTGACCCTGCCCCGCTACGATAACCGCCTGCTGTTCGATCGCCAGCTAACCGTCGCGCAGCGCCTGAACTACCAGGGCGAAGGCAACGAGCCGGTCGAACGCATGATGAAAGATTTCTTTCGCGTCACGCGGCGCATCGGCGAACTTAACCAGATGCTGTTGCAGCTGTTTGACGACGCCATTCTGGCGCTGGAGGCGACCGATAAACCGGTGCCGATTGATGACGATTTCCAACTGCGCGGCACGCTGATCGATCTGCGCGACGACGCGCTGTTTATCCGCCAGCCGGAAGCGATCATGCGCATGTTCTGGGTAATGGTGCGCAATGAAAATATCAAAGGCATCTACTCCTCCACGCTGCGCCAGCTGCGCCATGCGCGCCGCAATCTGCGTCAGTCGCTCTGCTACCTGCCGGAGGCGCGCCGCTACTTCCTCTCTATCCTGCGCCATCCCGGCGCGGTGAGCCGGGCGCTGGTGCCGATGCACCGTCACAGCGTGCTGTCGGCCTATCTGCCGCAGTGGAGCAAAATCGTCGGGCAGATGCAGTTCGACCTGTTTCACGCCTACACGGTGGATGAACATACCGTGCGCGTGCTGCAAAAGCTGGAAAGCTTCGCCTGCGAAACCACCCGTTCGCGCCATCCGCTCTGTGTCGAACTCTGGCCGCGCCTGCCGCAGCCGGAGCTGCTGCTTATCGCAGCGCTGTTTCACGATATCGCCAAAGGTCGCAACGGCGACCACTCGATTCTCGGCGCGCAGGACGCGCTGGCGTTTGCCGAGCTGCACGGTTTGAATTCGCGTGAGGCGCAGCTGATCGCCTGGCTGGTGCGCTATCACCTGCTGATGTCGGTCACCGCCCAGCGCCGCGATATTCAGGACCCAGCGGTGATCCAGCAGTTCGCCGAGGTGATGCACAATGAAAACCGCCTGCGCTATCTGGTCTGCCTGACCGTGGCGGATATCTGCGCCACCAACGAAACGCTGTGGAACAGCTGGAAGCAGAGCCTGTTGCGCGAACTCTTTTTCGCCACTGAAAAACAGCTGCGGCGCGGCATGGAAAACTCGCCCGACCTGCGCGAGCGCGTGCGCCATCATCGATTGCAGGCGTTGGCGCTGCTGCGCATGGACAATATTAATGAAGAAACGCTGCATCAAATCTGGAGCCGCTGCCGCGCCGACTATTTCCTGCGCCATACGCCGAATCAGCTGGCGTGGCACGCGCGTCATCTGATGAATCACGATCTCAGCAAGCCGCTGGTGCTGGTCAGCCCGCAGGCGACGCGCGGCGGCACGGAAGTTTTTATCTGGAGCCCCGACCGTCCTTATCTGTTCGCCGCCGTAGCGGGCGAGCTGGATCGTCGCAATCTCAGCGTGCATGACGCGCAAATCTTTACCAGCCGCGACGGCATGGCGATGGATACTTTTATCGTGCTGGAGCCGGACGGCAGCCCGCTGGCGCCCGATCGTCACCAGATGATCACCCAGGCGCTGGAGCAGGCGATCGCGCAGACCAGCTGGACGCCGCCGCGCACCCGCCGCCAGTCAGCGAAGCTGAAGCACTTTAACGTCGATACCGAGGTGCGCTTCCTGCGCTCGTTCAACGATCGCCGCACCTGGCTGGAGCTGGTGGCGCTCGACCGACCCGGCCTGCTGGCGCAGGTAGGAGAGGTCTTTGCCGATTTAGGCATCTCGCTGCACGGCGCGCGCATCAGCACCATCGGCGAGCGGGTGGAGGATCTGTTTATCCTCGCCGACGATGAGCGCCAGGCGCTGAGCGCCAATTTACGTCATAAGCTGCAACAACGGTTGACAGCGGCCCTTAATCCAAACGATAAAGTGTGACCCCGATTTTTTAACACCGTCGTTCACCAGACTATCGGGCCAGCAGCGGGGATCTGCGTCCTTGCCCAACGGTGAATGCAATAACCAGGATGAAAATGCAAATGCAACAGTTACAGAGTGTTATTGAGCGCGCGTTCGAGTCACGCGCAGACATCACGCCAGCCAACGTTGACGCGGAAACGCGCGACGCGGTTAACCAGGTCATTGCTCTGCTCGACAGCGGCGCGCTGCGCGTCGCCGAAAAGATCGACGGCGAGTGGGTGACCCACCAGTGGCTGAAAAAGGCGGTGCTGCTCTCTTTCCGCATCAATGACAATCAGGTAATTGAAGGGGCTGAAAGCCGTTTCTATGACAAAGTGCCGATGAAGTTCGCTGATTACGACGAAGCGCGCTTTAAAAAAGAGGGCTTCCGCGTGGTGCCGCCTGCCGCCGTGCGTCAGGGTGCTTATATCGCCCGCAACACCGTGTTAATGCCTTCCTACGTCAATATCGGCGCGTTTGTCGATGAAGGCTCTATGGTTGATACCTGGGCGACCGTGGGCTCCTGCGCGCAGATCGGCAAAAACGTCCACCTTTCCGGCGGCGTGGGCATTGGCGGCGTGCTGGAGCCGCTGCAGGCGAATCCGACCATTATCGAAGACAACTGCTTTATCGGCGCGCGCTCTGAAATCGTGGAAGGCGTAATCGTTGAAGAAGGTTCGGTGATCTCAATGGGCGTCTACATCGGCCAGAGCACCAAAATTTACGACCGCGAAACCGGCGAAATCCACTATGGCCGCGTCCCAGCCGGCTCCGTGGTGGTTTCCGGCAACCTGCCGTCAAAAGATGGCTCTTATAGCCTCTACTGCGCCGTGATCGTGAAAAAAGTCGATGCGAAAACACGCGGCAAAGTCGGCATCAATGAGCTGCTCCGCACCATTGACGAGTAACGCCTGATCTCCGCCCTGCCCATCGCGGCGGGGCGCTTTCATCGCAGTTTCCCGCTGCGCCAGTTCGCCCCAGCCTGACCTTATCGCGTCGTCGTTTTTTCTGACAATCCGCTATTATTCGCCCTTCCCTGCCTGCCCGCTGCGTTTGGTTTTATCCGCTCATGCTGCAATAAATTAAAGATGCGTTTATTTTTTATGCAGGCGATAATTCAGCTCAGTAATTTCTGCGGCGCGATGTCCCGAAAGTTATCGTTTAAGTCTACAGTGATCACAGGCGCTTTTTCCTGCGCAGGCAGGAAGCCGGTGCGGCCTTTAGGGGTCGACATGAAGTGTAACGGAACCGTTGCGACGCCCCAATTTCACCTTCACAGGAAGCATTGCCATGTATGACAATTTAAAAAGCCTGGGCATTTCTAATCCGGAAGATATCGATCGCTACAGTCTGCGTCAGGAAGCGAACAACGACATTCTGAAAATTTACTTCCGCAAAGATAAGGGCGAATTTTTTGCCAAAAGCGTGAAGTTTAAATACCCGCGCCAGCGTAAGACCGTGGTCGCCGACGGCCTCGGCCAGGGCTATAAAGAAGTACAGGAGATCAGCCCTAATCTGCGCTACGTGATCGACGAACTGGATCAGATTTGCCAGCGCGATCAGGTTGAGATCGATCTGAAACGTAAAATCCTCGACGATCTACGCCATCTGGAGAGCGTGGTCTCCAATAAGATTGCGGAAATTGAATCCGACCTGGATAAGTTAACCCGCAATAGCCGCTAACGGAAAACGCGCCGCGCCACACGCGGCGTTTCCCTTCTCAGGGCTGTTCATCCAGCTGCAGCGCCACGTAGAGCAGCAGCCGATCGTCAAACTGGTTCAGATTCAGCCCGGTCAGCTCGGAAATACGGTTCAGCCGGTATTCCAGCGTATTGCGATGAATAAACAGCGCCCGCGCCGTTGCCGACGGCTGTACGTTATGGCTGAACCAGGCGAGCAGCGTGCGCCGCAACAGGCCGTTGTTGTCCATCGCTTTGAGTTTCATCAGCGGACGCGACAGCTCATTGGCCTGCCAGCCGCCGCGCAGGCTGTCCAGCAGTACCGGCAGCACCAGATCCTGATAAAAATAGCTGCGCTGATCGGGCATCCGCTGCTTGCCTACCGCCATCGTAGTGCGCGCCGTGCGGTAAGAGCGGGCGATGCTGCCTGCGCCGGTGAAGTAGTTGCCCAGCGCGATGCGGATGCGCAGATGGCCGCTCTCTTTCATACGCCCCAGCAGCAGCTCAACGCGGCGGCGATGATCGTCCTGATCGTAACGTCCATGCGCGTTCAGTGCCGGTTTCAGCACCACCATCTCCGTCAGCGACACAATGGCGATCAGGTTATCGCGCTCCGGCGTGGTCAGCAGCGTTTGCAGCTGCTGTAGCTCCGCCATCGCGCTGTCGACGCCCAGCTGCCCGCTGTCCACCTCGACCACCGCCGCCACGCGCGGTTGATTGATATCGATCCCCAGTCGCTGCGCCCACTCCATCAGCGCTGGCGAAAGCGTCTCGCTGCGGATCAGATTCAACACCAACTCTTCGCGCAGGCGGCTATCCTGCGCCAGCATATGCAGCAGCCGCCCCTGCTCCAGCATCATCTCCGCCGTCATGCAGACCAGCTCGCCATACTGGCGCAGCGAAACCGGATCGCCGGTCAACCCAATGACGCCAACAATCTCGCCGGCGATACGCAGCGGTAGGTTGATGCCTGGCCGCACGCCATGCAGATGACGCGCCACGGCTTCATCGATATCCACTACGCGCGCCTGCGACAGCGCCAGTAGTGCCCCTTCGTGTAGTTCACCGATACGTTCCCGATCGCCGCTGCCGATAATGCGGCCGCGTGCGTCCATCACGTTGACGTTGCTGTCGATAATCTTCATGGTGCGCGCCACGATATCCTGAGCCAGACGAGCATCCAGGTGATAGTTAGCCATCATTAGCTCCAGCAATAACAGGGGAGAAACAGCATACGTTGGCCGTTGCAGTGAAGCATTGTGCATTTGCACAAAGCCCCGCTTCGATTGATAAATTTGCGGTAGGTATCACAAAGCGACAGAGAAAAGTAGCGGCGTAAAAAAGCCCGACGGACAGGCCGCCGGGCCGCAGGGACTTCGCCTTTTTACGTTCGGGCGGCTCAGCCGCCCGAACATCTTACTGCATCAACAGATAGATATTGCTGTCGCCGCGTTTGATATTCAGCGCCAGCACAGACGGCTTGGTATCCAGCACTTTACGCAGTTCGCCGAGGTTAGTGACCGGCTGCTGGTTGACGCCCAGAATCAGGTCATCTTTCTTCAGGCCGATACGCGCGGCGGCGCTGTTCGGTTTAACGCTGTCCACGCGTACCCCTTTCTGCCCGTTAACCACCGCGTTGCTCAAGTCGGCGCCTTCGATACCGGTATAGATAGTGGCGGAATCGACTTTATCCTGAGAGCTTTGCTGTAATTCCACCGTCACCGTCAACGGTTTGCCGTCGCGCAGCAGACCCAGCTCCAGCTTGGTGCCGACCGGCAGCGAGCCGACTTCGGCGCGCAGTGCGGCAAAGCTGGAAATCTGTTTCTTGTTCAGCGAGATCACCACGTCGCCCGCTTTGATGCCTGCTTTCGCGGCGGACGATTTCGGCATCACCTGGCTGACGAAGGCGCCGCGCTGCGCGTCGACCTTCATCGCTTTCGCCAGCTCGGAGTTCAGCTCGGTGCCCCTAATGCCCAGCTCGCCGCGTTTCACCTGGCCGAACTCCACCATCTGCGCGGTCAGGTTTCTCACCATATTGCTCGGAATGGCGAAGCCGATGCCGATATTGCCGCCGTCCGGCGCGAGGATCGCGGTGTTGATGCCGATCAGCTCGCCGTTCAGGTTTACCAGCGCGCCGCCGGAGTTGCCGCGGTTAATAGCGGCGTCGGTCTGAATAAAGTTTTCGTAGTTTTCTACGTTCAGACCGCTGCGGCCCAGTGCGGAAACGATGCCGGAAGTGACGGTTTCGCCAAGGCCGTAAGGGTTGCCGATCGCCACGGTATAGTCGCCGACGCGCAGGCTGTCTGAGTCGGCGATCTTAATCGCGGTAAGGTTTTTAAAGTCCTGTAGCTGAATCAGCGCGATATCGGAGCGCGGATCTTTGCCGATGACTTTCGCCTCATAGCGGCGTCCGTCGCTGAGCTGCACCTGAATTTTCGTCGCGTTGTCGACCACGTGGTTGTTGGTCACCACATAGCCCTTCTCCGCGTTAATCACCACGCCGGAGCCCAACGCTCGGAATTTCTGCTGCGGCGCGGCGTTGCCGCCCGGCGCTGCGCCCTGGCACATCGGCGAGTTCTGGAACGGCGAGCCGTCCTGACAGAAAGGCGAGTTGTCGCCGAAGAACTGTTGGAACTGCGGCGGCAGACGCGGCGTACGAGCGGTGGTGCTGCCTTCAACGTTAATGCTGACGACGGAAGGCATCACTTTTTCCAGCATGGGGGCCAGGCTGGGTAATTGCTGAGTGGAAGTGGTGGAAGAAGAAGCGGTTTCTGCCGCCATCACATATGCCGGGCTCATCGCCATTCCCAGGCTTAAAGCCAGCGCGCTTAATACAAGAGCTGTTTTTTTCATTCGTCTGTTACTCGTATCGGATCAATGAAGCTAACCATAACAATGGTAGTGTTGATGAGATTAATTTTTTACCGCAAAGTTCATCAGTAACTTTTTGGCAAAAGTAAAAAAATATTCTGCATCTTTACAAAACTCCTTTTTATTACTTCACTATTCAACCGCCATTAAACGTCGGTATTCATCCCAGGCGTACAGGTCGGTCATTCCACTAATATAATCCTGAATCAGACGCGCGCGGTAATAACGCTCCCACAACAGCCGTTGATATTTGTGTTCAATCTTTACCGTGCGCATATGCTGCTGATAGGCGCGCCGGTGCTTGCCGGAGAGTTTATGAAACAGTCGGGTTTCAATAGGATGTCCGGCAAGGAAATCTTCCGTCATCAGCGTAGTGAAGGCCTCGTAATTAAGCGCCAGCAGCGGCTGATAAATATCCAGCAGCCCTTTTATCACACGATAGCCCTGTAATTCCAGCTGCTCGACTTCAGAGTGATTAAATACGTGGCGGCGGGCGACGGTTTTAAATAAGGCCAGCAGTCGCCCCTCTTCGCCCTCGTCTTCTAACAGCGCATGGTTAAAGTCGCCGTTAAATATCGCCTCAAGATTATTTACGAAACGGTTTACCGCATGGCTGACCAGCACATTCTGCACGCTGACGCGCAGCGACATAAAAAACTGGTCGCTTCTGCCGCGTATTTTTTTGCCGTTAGCCTCGCGCCAGGCGTAGCCGATGGTGCGGCTGAAGGCATCGCCGGGACGCACCGGCCCCCAGAGTTTTTCCAGATAGCCGTAGAGCATATCGACATTGAAAATCGCTTTCTCCACCGCATCGTCAAGGTCGGCGATGCAGTAAGAAATATCGTCCGCCGCCTCCATTATCCAGGTAAGAGGAAAACGGTGATGCTCTTTCAGCTGCGTGGCAGCGCGCAGCTCGGCGATGTAATGGCGTTCGGAAAGATAAAAGCCCGGCTTTTTCATCAGGGTGGTGAACTGCGCGGGCTTGTCGCCCTGCCACCAGGCGGGCGCGGTATATTTCAGAATGCAGGCGACCTGGCAGTAGGTCAGATTAAGCTGCAACAGCGTGTGCACCAGGCGGATCGCCTGCGCATTGCCTTCGAAGTGACAGAGATCCTGCCGGATCATCGCATTCAGCTGGTTAAAGCCGTCGCGCTGCTCATCCCCTTCGACGCCGGCGATCAGCGGATCCACCAGCTCCGCCGGCAGATTGGCGTCAAACCAGTCGTTGATCGCCGCCTCGCCGAAATGGCCGAACGGCGGATTGCCTACGTCATGCAGCAGACAGGCCATCTCGACCAGGCTTTCAAACGCGCCCGCCAGCTCCTGGAGGCCGTACTTTTCCAGCCCGCCCTGATTTTTCAAGGTTTCGAGGATCTCTTTGGCGATATAGCGTCCGGTTTGCTGCACCTCCAGCGAATGGGTCAAACGCGAGCGCACCGCGGCATTGCGCTCCAGCGGAAAAACCTGCGTTTTCTGTTGCAGACGTCGAATAGCGGCAGAGTTGATAATGCGCCCGCGATCGCTTTCAAAGTGACGGGTAATGGCATATTCCCCCTGCGGCGCTTCCCGACTGTTCCACGGCCGCTGAAAGCTGATTCGCTGCCGGAAATTAATCTTCTCCATCCATTCCACCTTGTTTCTGCATGAAAACATCTCTCCGCGAGCATGTGGTAGACTATGCAACACTTCAAACGCTGAATTCCACTTTAATTACAGGCGAGCAACTCTATGAAAGCAGGCATTATTGGCGCGATGGAGCAGGAAGTTACCCTGCTGCGCGATAAAATCGAGAACCGTGAAACGCTTTCCATCGCAGGCTGCGAAATTTACACCGGCACGCTGAATGGCGTGGAGGTCGCGCTGTTGAAATCGGGTATTGGTAAAGTTTCCGCCGCGATGGGCACTGCGCTGCTGCTGGAGCGCTGCCGCCCGGACATGGTGATCAATACCGGTTCGGCGGGCGGCCTCGCCTCTTCGCTGAAGGTGGGCGATATCGTGGTGTCGGACGAAGTGCGCTATCACGACGCCGACGTGACCGCTTTCGGTTATGAGCCAGGGCAAATGGCGGGCTGCCCGGCCGCCTTCCCGGCCGACGAGAAACTGATCGCCGCGGCGGAAAGCTGCATTCAGCAGCTGAACCTGCATGCGGTGCGCGGCCTGGTGGTGAGCGGCGACGCCTTTATCAACGGCGCGGAGCCGCTGGCGCGCATTCGCGCGACCTTCCCGCAGGCGATTGCAGTAGAGATGGAAGCGACGGCTATCGGCCATGTATGCCATCAATTCGCCACGCCGTTCGTGGTGATCCGCGCCATCTCCGACGTGGCGGATCAGGAATCGCATCTCAGCTTCGAAGAGTTTCTCAGCGTGGCGGCGAAACAGTCCTCCCTGCTGGTGGAAACGCTGCTGGGCCAGCTGGCGCGTGGCTAAATGGCTGCTGGGGCTGCTGACGCTCTGGCTGTGCGCGGCCATGGCCGCCGCCGCGCCGCGCGTTATCACCCTGGCGCCGCACCTTACCGAACTCGCCTTCGCCGCTGGCATCACGCCGGTGGCGGTCAGCGCCTGGTCCGATTATCCGCCAGAGGCGAAGCAGCTTGAACAAGTCGCTAACTGGCAGGGCATCAAGCTGGAGCGCATTCTGGCGCTGAAGCCGGATCTGGTGTTGGCCTGGCGCGGCGGCACGCCACAGCGTCAAATCGATCAGCTACGCGCGCTGGGCGTAACGGTGCTCTGGCTCGATCCCAGCGCCATTGACGACATTCCTGCCGCGTTGCGTCAACTGGCGCCGTGGAGTCCGCATCCGCAGCAGGCGCAGGCCGCCGCCGATCGACTGGCGGCGCGCTTTGCGGCGCTGCGCCAGCGTCACGCAGACCAGCCTCGTCATCGGGTGTTCTTACAGTTCGGCCAGCGGCCGCTGTTTACGGCCGCGCGCAATACGCTGCAAAACCAGCTGGTAGCGC
Source organism: Mixta sp. (assembly GCF_024610815.1). Lineage (NCBI taxonomy): Bacteria > Pseudomonadati > Pseudomonadota > Gammaproteobacteria > Enterobacterales > Erwiniaceae > Mixta > Mixta sp. The sequence continues at coordinate 29,235 of NZ_JANION010000209.1, read as the reverse complement.
TGTGCGGCGGCGACAACATCTTTGCCGACAGCGCGGCGCCCTGGCCGCAGGTCAGCCGCGAACAGGTACTGACGCGCCATCCCGATCTGATAGTCATTCCCGGCGACAGCGACGCCGCCGAGCGCACCGCCCGTTTCTGGCAGCCGCAGCTCGCCGCTCAGGTGATCGCCATCCCGGAAGACTGGCTGAGCCGCCCCGGCCCGCGCAGCATTTTGGCTGCGGAAAAACTCTGCCAGGCGCTGCAATCGCAAAAATCCTGATTAAAGGTCACGTTAAGCACGCAGGAAAGGAGGCGAATATCAAACAGGAGACGCGCCTGATTACCGTAGAAGGGTAACGGCGGTAAAAACAGATGGGCCTTACTCCAGGTAAGGCCCATTTTCTTATCAGATGCTGAACGAAGAACCGCAGCCGCAGGTGGTTTTCGCATTCGGGTTAGTGACGATAAAACGGGAGCCTTCCAGACCCTCGGTATAATCCACCGAACCGCCCACCAGATATTGCAGGCTCATCGGATCGACCACCAGCGATACGCCCGATTTCTCGATCGTCATGTCGCCATCATTGATCTTATCGTCGAAGGTGAAGCCATACTGGAAACCGCTGCAACCGCCGCCGGTAATATAGACGCGCAGTTTCAGATCTGGATTATCTTCATCGGCGATCAGGGTTTTTACCTTGCTGGCTGCCGCATCGGTAAACTGCAGCGGCAGTGCTGCTACTTCATCACTCATTGAAACACTCCGCAGTTAATCAGGTCGCAACCTGTCAGGCCAGAAATGGCCGTGCTTGTCAATATTATCTAATAGCCTGGTACAGCAATCAAGCATTCGCCCTCGCACTCTGTGCCTTTTCCTCTTCCTGCTGCGCCTGCTGTTTCGCCAGCGTGCGCGCCAGCAGCGAAGAGTAAAGCGGCTTGCCGCCGAAAAACTGCGCCACCAGCGTGGCGCCGAGGCAGGTGATGATCATCGGTAGAATCAGCTGATAATTATCGGTCATCTCCAGCACCAGCACGATGCCGGTCAGCGGCGCGCGCACCGAGGCGGCGAACAGCGCGCCCATGCCGGCGATGGCGAAGGTGCCGGGTTCAAGCGTCAGCCCCGGCAGCAGCGTTGCGCAGGCCATGCCGAAGGCGGTGCCGAGCAGCGTGCCCAGCGCCAGCATCGGCGCGAAAATGCCGCCCGGCGCGCCGGAACCGAAGCAGAGCAGCGTGGTAATCACCCGCGCGATAAAAATAAACAGCAGCATCCCCACGCTATAGTGTCCTGCCGCCGCGACAGGGATCAGGCCGAAGCCGCCCCCGGCCGCCTCCGGCTCGATCACCGCGAGAATGCCGCACAGCCCGCCCAACAGCGCGCCGATAATCAGCGCTTTTTTCATCACGCCGCCGTGCAGCCGCTGAAAAAAGTCCTGAGTACGGAAGATCAGCGCGTTGAACAGCACGCCGACGATGCCGAACAGCATGCCCAGCACCAGATAGAGCCAGAGCGTATTAATCGGCGCGTTGGCCAGCTTGCCGACCGCGATCACCGCCTTCTCGCCGTTGAAATAGCGAAAAACGATGCTCGACATAATCACGCCGATAAACACCGCCTTAATCGAAATCAGGCTGTAGCGGAACTGTAACCGCATCTCTTCGATAATAAACAGAATGCCCGCCAGCGGCGCATTGAAGGCGGCGGAAAGCCCGGCGGCGGCCCCGGTCGCCAGCAGCGAGTGGCGCGCTTCGGCGCTGCGCATGCGGAACAGATCCAGCACCATGCGCCCGACGTTTCCGCCCAGCTGCACGGTCGGCCCTTCCCTGCCCAGCACCATTCCGGCGCCCAACGTGCCCATGCCGCCGAAAAACTTCACCGGTAAGACGCGCCACCAGCGCACCGGTCGCAGCTCCTCCAGCGCGCCTTCGATCTCAGGTATGCCGGAACCGCCCGCCTCCGGCGCAAAGCGGCGCACCAGCCAGTAGCCGAAGGCCGCCAGCGCCGCGGATAACAGAAAGGCCAGCGGAAAAGCCAGCCACAGATGATCGCCGGTGGTGGCGACCACGCCCAGCCGCCAGGCCTGAACGGCGTTTACCGCTTTTTCAAAAGCGACGCCCACCAGCCCGGCCAGCGTGCCGACAATGCCGGCGACGATCAGAATGGCGACCGGCGTTTTATCGCGGCGCAGCAGCATACGTAGAAAATCAGTACGTCGCAGGGGAACGACATGCAGCTGCTCGGTAGAAGTTGGAGTTTCGTTCATCACGCTCGCATCGGAAAGTTAATGAAGGCCGGTATGATACGCCGCGTGGCGCACATGGGCAAAAATTGCCGTCATGAACAACAATCTTAGCGTGCGCCTTTCAACGCGCGTATAAGTTCCCGTAGAATAGGCGGGTTTTTCTCTCATTCAGGAGCCGATTCATGAGTAAGTCCGAAAACCTGTATCACCAGGCGCAGCGCTCCATTCCCGGCGGCGTTAACTCGCCGGTACGCGCCTTTACCGGCGTCGGCGGCGTCCCCTTGTTTATTGAGCGCGCCGACGGCGCCTGGCTGTACGATGCCGACGGCAAAGCCTATATCGACTACGTCGGTTCCTGGGGACCGATGGTGCTGGGCCACAATCATCCGGCGATCCGCAATGCGGTGATCGAGGCGGCGGAACGCGGCCTGAGCTTCGGCGCGCCGACCGAAATGGAAGTGAAAATGGCGGAGCTGGTGTGCGAGCTGGTGCCGTCAATGGAGATGGTGCGTATGGTGAACTCCGGCACCGAAGCGACCATGAGCGCCATCCGTCTGGCGCGCGGCTTTACCCAGCGCGACAAAATCATCAAATTTGAAGGCTGCTATCACGGCCACGCCGACTGCCTGCTGGTAAAAGCGGGCTCCGGCGCGCTGACCCTCGGCCAGCCAAACTCGCCGGGCGTGCCGGCAGACTTCGCCAAACACACCCTGACCTGCACCTATAACGATCTCGCCTCCGTGCGCGCCGCTTTCGAGCAGTATCCGCATGAGATCGCCTGTATTATCGTCGAACCGGTGGCGGGCAATATGAACTGCATCCCGCCGCAGCCCGATTTCCTGCCGGGCCTGCGCGCGCTGTGCGATGAGTTTGGCGCGCTGCTGATCATCGACGAAGTGATGACCGGCTTCCGCGTGGCGCTGGGCGGCGCGCAGGCGTATTACGGCGTGACGCCGGACCTCACCTGCCTCGGCAAGATCATCGGCGGCGGCATGCCGGTGGGCGCCTTCGGCGGACGCCGCGACGTAATGGAAGCGCTGGCGCCGACCGGCCCGGTTTACCAGGCGGGCACTCTTTCCGGCAACCCGATTGCGATGGCGGCGGGCTACGCCTGTCTGACTGAAATCGCTCAGCCCGGCACGCATGCTACCCTGACCGATCTGACTACGCAGCTGGCGCAGGGCCTGCGCGAAGCGGCGCAGGCGGAAAACATTCCATTGGTGGTGAACCATGTCGGCGGCATGTTCGGCCTGTTCTTTACCGACGCCGAAGAAGTGACCTGCTATGAAGATGTGACGCGCTGCGATACCGAGCGCTTTAAGCGTTTCTTCCATCTGATGCTGGACGAAGGCGTCTACCTGGCGCCGTCGGCGTTTGAAGCGGGCTTTATGTCGCTGGCGCACAGCGCGGAAGATATTCAACGCACCGTTGATGCCGCGCGCCGCAGCTTCTCCCGTCTCTGATTCCTGCCAAAAAAGGGCGCCTCGCGGCGCCCTTCAGATGATCAACCAATAATGCAGCGGGCGATAGCGCCCGCTTTTTTATGTCGCTTTACGCAGCAGCCAGACAAAGTAAGGCGCACCGATAAAAGTCGCCAACAGGCCTGCCGGGATCTGATTCGGAAACGCCGCCATTCTGCCGCACCAGTCGGCGATCAGCATCAATCCGCCGCCGAGCAGCGCGGCGACCGCCAGCTGCGGCAGCGCGCGCCGGAAGCCCAGCATCCGCGCCATATGCGGCGCCATCAGGCCGACAAAGCTCAGCGGCCCGATAGTCAGCGTCGCCGCCGCGGTCAGCGCGGCCGCCAGCAGCAGCAGGCTGAGACGCACCGGCGTCAGCGCCATGCCGATAGCGCGCGCCGTGGCCCCGCCGAGCGGCAGGATCGTCAGCCAGCGGCTGGCGAAAGGCGCGATGCCGACCAGCACGACAGCCACCAGCGCGGTACGTAGCGCCTGCGGCGTATCGACGCCGTAAGTTGATCCCGATATCCAGGTCAGCAGCTGCGCCATACGCGGATCGCCGCTGGCCAGCAGCATCGCCAGCAGCGTGGTCAGCGCGGTGCTGAACGCCATGCCCGCCAGCAACATCCGTTCAGGCGAAAAGCCGCCGCGTCCGGCCACCGCCATAATCAGCAGCAGCGTCACCGCTGCGCCGAGGCTGCCCGCCGGCAGCAGCCAGCCAAAGGCGTCGCCCGGCACCAGAAAAAGCATCAGCACTACGCCGCACGCCGCGCCGGAGCTGATGCCCAGCACTTCCGGGCTGGCCATCGGATTGCCGGTCAGCCGCTGGATCACGCTGCCCGCCACGCCAAGCATCACGCCCGCCGCCAGCGCCGCCGTCATGCGCGGCGCGCGCCACGGTTGTAGCTGATGCCACAATTCGCCGCTGGCCCACTGCCAGCCCTGTGCGTCGCGTCCTAACGAAAGTGCCGTCGCCGCCAGCAGCAGCAGTACGCCCAGCCCCGCCAGCACCCAGAACAGCACATGCTGGCGCTCTGCCGGTACGTTATCGCCCTGATTGAGCTGCGGCGGCACCGCGCCGGTGCGCAGCCGCGGCAGCAGCCAGAGCAGAATCGGCGCGCCGGTCAGCGCGGTTAAGGTGCCGGTAGAGATTTCCCGCCAGTTATCGGCCAGCCAGATCACACACTGATCCGCCAACCAGAGCAGCAGCGCGCCGAGCAGCGGCGCCAGCAGCATGCGGCTGAGCAGACGCCGAGCGCCAAGCAGCTTCGCCATCAGCGGCGAAAAAAGCGCGATAAAGGCGATAATCCCGACGGCGTTGACCAGCATCGCGCTGAGAATAATCGCCAGTCCCAGCGCCGCCAGTCGCACCAGCGACAGCGCCACGCCAAGATTTCTGGCGACGCCGTCATCCAGCCCCAGCAACGTCAGCGGCCGGCGCAGCAGCAGCGCCAGCACGAAGCCCACCAACAGGCGCGGCAGCAAAAAGGCGACGTTGCTCCAGTCCTGCTGGCTTAGCGAGCCGGTGCTCCAGAGAAACAGGTTTTGCAGCTGATCGTGTTTGAAAATGGCGAAGATCTGGTTCACCGCGCCGCAGTAGAGGCTCATCACCAGCCCGGCGAGGATCAGCGTGACCGGCGACAGCCGCTTGCCCCAGGCGATGCCGAACACCAGCAGGCCGATCAGCACCGCGCCCGCCATCGCCGCGATCTGCTGCGTCATCTCTCCGCCCGGCAGCGCCCACAGCGTGACGACCGTCAGACCCAGCTGAGCGCCGCTCGCCACGCCCAGCGTCGTAGGCTCCGCCAGCGGGTTGCGCAGGATCTGCTGAAACAGCACGCCGACCAGCCCCAGGCCCGCGCCGGCTAGCAGCGCGATCGCCAGCCGCGGCAGCAGGCTGAAGTGAAAGACCATCTGATCGATATCATTGCGATCCGGCTGCCAGAGCGCGGTCAGCCACTGCCGCTGCGGCAGATGGTGGGTAAGATTGAGCCCGGTCAGCGCCAGCGAAACCAGGAACAGCGCGCCGATCAGCGTCACCGGAAATGTCCAACTTCTGCGCATCATGCCTCCAGCGCCCGATCGAGCGTACGACAAAATTCCATTACCGAAAGCGTAGCGCCGTAGAACCAGACGGTCGGCACGCGCCGGAAGCGCTGCTGACGCACAAAAGGCAACGATTGCCAGAGTTCGGTCGCGCCGATTTGCGCCATCAGCGCGTCATCGCCGTGCGAGAAGCAGATCGCCTCGGCGTCATGCACCGCCGCCAGGCGTTCAATGCCGATTACCGCACTGCCCCAGAAGTTGGTTTCGCCCTGCCACGCGCTCTGTAAACCAAGCTGTTGCAGCGCTTCAAGAAACAGGCTGCCCTGGCCGAAGACGATCGCGTGGCGGGCATCGATTAGAGACATCAGCAGCAGTGGTTTCGACACGCGCGGCGCCAGTCGCACGCGCATATCGGCCATAAAGCGATCGAACATCGCCAGATGCGCCTGCGCCTGCGGCACTTTATCGATACGCTGCGCCAGCTGCATGATCGAGCGGCGCGCCGAGCTGAGCGGCTTGCCGTCTCCGCTGTTGAACGCGAAGCCCTGACTGGGGGCGATGCGCGACAATCTTTCCGGCGACGGGCCGTAGCCGCTGGAATAGAGAATTAAAGAGGGCTTCAACTGCGTCAGCAGTTCAAGATTCGGCTCGGTGCGCAGGCCAACGTCGATCACGCTGGCGGGTAGCTCAAGGCCGCCCACCCAGTCACGGTAGTTAAAGAGCTCCGCCGCCGCCATCGGCACCACGCCCAGCGTCATCATCAGCTCAAGCGGCAGCCATTCCAGCGCGACGATGCGATGCGTATCGACCGTTTCGGCACGTAGCGTTTGCTGCCAGAGCAGCGGAGAGAGCGCCATCGCGGCAAGCAGACGGCGACGAGTTACAGGCAGCATAAACACATCCTTGTATCAGTAAACGAAGCTGACCGGCGCGCCGCCCTGCGGGTGCGGCAGAATGCCCATGGGAATGTTATAAATGCGCTCAAGCACGTCGCCATGCATGAGGTCGGCGGGCGTGCCCTGCGCAATCACTTCGCCCGCGCGCAGCGCAACCAGATGGTCGCAGTAACGCGCCGCCATATTGATGTCGTGCAGCACCGCAATCACCGTCAACCCGCGCTGCTGGCTGAGGCGCTGAATCAATGCCAGCACCTCGACCTGATGCGCGATATCCAGCGCCGAAGTGGGTTCATCCAATAGCAGGCAGCGGCTGTTTTGCGCCACCAGCATCGCCAGCCAGGCGCGCTGGCGCTCGCCGCCGGAAAGACTATCCACCAGCCGCTGCGCGAACGGCTTCAGGCCCACCAGCGCAATCGCTTCTTCAACGCGCTCCCGATCCTCTTCGCCGTAGCGACCCAGCGCGCCGTGCCAGGGATAACGCCCTACCGCCACCAGTTCGCGTACCGTCATTCCCTCCGCCGCAGGCAGCTGCTGCGGCAGATAGGCGACCTGGCGAGCAAACGCTTTGCTGTTCCACGCTTCCACCGGTTTATCGTTCAGCAGCACGCGACCTTCGCTGGCCGCATGATGGCGACCGAGCATTTTCAGCAGCGTGGATTTACCTGAGCCGTTATGGCCGATCAGGCCAGTCACTTTGCCTGCGGGGAATGTCAAAGAGAGAGGATGCAGCAGCGTACGCCCCGGCACGCCAAAACTGACGCGATCGAGCGTAAAGGTTGTTTCCTGTGGCGACGGATATGACATGGTTATCTTCAACGATGACGGGCGCGGCTTGCGCCGCGCCCAGGTGAGTGAGTTAGAAACGGAATGTGGCGGTAGCCACCACCTGGCGCTCAGCGCCCCAGAAACAACCATAGGTTTCGAAGCAGCTGGCAACATATTCGCGGTCCAGCAGGTTATTGACGTTCAACGCAATGCTGGAGCCGTACATGCCGAAACGGCCAAGATCGTATTTCACTACCGCATCCATTACAGCAGCGCTGCCGACCTTAAAGGAGTTCGCCGGATCGCCGTAGCTGGAGCCGATCAGACGTCCGCCGGTGCCCAGGGTCAGGCCGCTCAGCGGTCCGCTGTTAAAGGTGTAATCGCCCCACAGCGACGCCATATGCTTCGGCACCTGCGCCGGGGTATTGCCCTTCATGGTGGTGTCTTTGGTGTATTCCGCATCGGTATAAGTGTATGACGCCGTGACGTTAACACTCGGCGTAACGGCAGCCTTCGCCTCCAGCTCTACGCCGCGTGAGCGCACTTCGCCTGCCGGTACCTGATTAAGCGCATTATTGGGATCGGCCATCAGGTTATGCGTTTTGGTTAGCTGGTACACCGCGCCAGTCAGCACCACTGGCATATCTTTCGGCACATACTTCACGCCTGCTTCATACTGCTCGCCTTTGGATGGCGCATAGGCCACGCGCGGTACGCTGTAGAGGCTGAAGGCATTGGGTTCGAAAGACTGGCTGTAGCTAAAGTAAGGGCTAATGCCGTTATCAAACAGATAGTTTATGCCGCCGCGCCAGGTAAACTGGTGGTCATTACGTTCAACGTAGCCATTGTCGCTGCGCACGGTGGTCGCCTGTTTAGACCAGTCGTAGCGTCCGCCAAAGGTAAATACCCACCTGTCCCACTCGGCCTGATCCTGAACATAAATGCCGGTCTGCTTACTTTCATTCAGCTGATAAGGCTCCGCCGTACCGAAATCCACCTCCGTCATCGACGGCAGGTTATTCAGATCCAGCGATGCGGCGTTGCCATACAGTGCGCTGATATCATTACGCATACGCATAAAGTCGACGCCGGTCAATAAGGTGTGGCTGACCTCGCCGGTGGCAAATTTACTCTGCAATTGGGTATCGACGCTAAAGTTCTGCAAACGCTCATGATCAACAATGGTTCCCCGTCCCAGGTAATGGGACTGCTCAGCGGCAGTGAGCGCCTGGCAGTAAGCATTATAGGCGTTCATGCTGTTGTTACACAGGCCCGTTCCGTAGGCGCTTTTCTGCGCCGTTTTCATTTCTGAAAAACGCAGGTTCTGACGCACGGTAAAGGTGTCGTTAAAGCCGTGTTCAAAGCTATAGCCAACCATTTTCTGGTTGCGGGAATAGGTATTGTTGGTGGCGCCTTCGTTAAAGCTGGTAGGCAGATGCCCGCCGTTTGGCAGCGGCTGTACCGTCCCCTCTTTCGGTAGCCAGCCGTAATAGCCGGTTTCCGGTTCGTTCTGGAAATAAGAGAGGAAGGTGAAATTGGTTTTGTCATCGGGTCGCCAGGTGAAAGAAGGTGCGATGGCGTAGCGCTTCTGCTCGGCGTTGATCTGCTGTTCATTGTTGGAGCGCGCCATACCGGTCAGACGCCAGGAGAAGGTGCCGCTATCATCCAGCGCATCGCTGAAATCAAAGCCGGTCTGAAACAGGCTGTCAGTGCCCATTTTGAACTGCACTTCCCGCAGCGGCTCCGTAGTCGGCCGCTTGCTTACCATCGAGACAATTCCGCCGGGGCTGCTTTTGCCATAGAGTACCGAGGTGGGGCCGCGCATTAACTCTACGCGTTCCAACATATAGGGATCGATAACCGCATCATTATAGAAATCGCCCTGCATTTTCAGGCCGTCGAGATAGTTGTTCTGGTTCAGGCCTACAGATGAAAATCCTCGAATGATAACAAAATCATAGGTGTTAGACGCACCACGGCTGGCGACGGTGACGCCCGGCGTATAGCCCAGCGCCTCTTTCACCGAGGCAGGCTGATGAATATCCATCTCCTGGCGCGTCACCACCGAAATCGACTGCGGATTTTTTTCAATAGGCGTATCGGTTTTGGTGCCGGTGGCGCTCCGCTTCGCGGCGATAGTCGGCGCCGGGCCCCATGCGCTCTCCTGCGGCGCGCTGGCCGAGGCGTCTACAACGATGGTTTCTTCAGCGGCAAACGCTGAGCCGCCAGCCAGGGTAAAGGCAATCAGGACCGCCAGCGGTCGTTTCAGCAGGCTCACTGAAGCAGATGCTGCAAGGATTTTTCTACGCGCATTAGCCATTATCTTTTCTCTGAGTGAAAACGGGATGTAAACGTAAACGAGAATTATTCTTATGCTTATTATTGTGGGTGGATAATATGCGAAACAATCTTGGATCTGCAAGCGCTAATAGAGGCTGCCAGCCCTGCTGCGGCGAGGTTTAATGCAACGACTTCTTCGCTATGCGATAGATCAAAAAGGGCGCAGCCAGCGCGCCCAATAAAGAAGATACGTTAAGTCTGACAGCGTAAAATCCAGCCATTCTCCGTTTCCGGAGTCCGACATACGGCGACCGCTTCACGCAGCGCCTGCGGCGACATCGTTAGCAATGACGGTCGCCTCATACAGCGGTTTCGTCACCGTCCTGACAATACAGATGGCGAAGATAGCCCTCCCTGCCGCCTGCGCCAGCAATAGAGACAGTCATTCAATCTGCATCAGGCGCTTGCTGTCCGCCTTATTTAATTACTCTCACCGGTTAAGGAAGCCGCTTAATTTATAGTGAAAATAAAAAGCGCGAACGGCAGCTAATGGAATAAAAAAGGGCGCACGTTAATGTGCGCCCGTTGGTTTTACTCTCACTTAATGCGATCAGTCGCCGCCGAACATATCCTTGATCCAGCCCGCGACGCCGTCGCCGCTTTGCTGCTGCGGCGGTTGCTGTTGCGGTTGTTGAGGCTGTTGCTGTTGCTCCAACTGCTGTTGCTGCATCTGCTGCTGCTGGATCTGTTGCATCTGCTGCTGGCAAAGCGCATCGGCGTCGGTGGTCCAGACAGGTAAGGTGCGCCAGCCGCTGCTGCCGGTATTGCAGACAAAGTTGCCAGCGGAATCCACAGCCATGGAGGCGATATCTTCCGGCGGCGTCAGCGTCAGCGGCATGGGAGACTGGTTCTCCAGATAGCGGCGGTAAAGCTGCATCGCGCCTGACGATCCATAAAGTTTCGCTGGCTGGTTGTTATCGCGGCCAATCCAGGTGATAGCGACCTCTTTGCCATCTATACCGGCGAACCAGCTGTCGACCTGGCTGTTGGTGGTGCCGGTTTTGCCCGCCAGGTGCGCGTTCGGGAACTTCGCGCCCAGCGCATGAGCGGTGCCGCGCGCGGCAACCTGCTGCATGGTATACAGCGTCAGATAGGCCGCCTGTGCAGGCACTACGCGCTCCGCCTGCGGAAAGCTCTGATACAGCACGCTGCCGTCTTCGGCGATTACCGAGCGCACCGCAGAGAGCGGCGCGCGGTTGCCGCCGCTGGCGATCGACTGAAACGCCTGCGCCACTTCAACCGGCGTCAGGTTCAGGGCGCCCAGCAGCATCGCCGGCACCGGATGCAGCTGATCCTTCGGCAGGCCCAGCTTCGTCCAGGTATTGATCACATTATCCAGCCCCAGCGTCATGCCCAGGTTTACCGTCGGCACGTTCATCGAGTTGGTTAATGCATCGACCAGCATCACCTTGCCGCTGAAGCGATGGTTGTCGTTCTGCGGTTTCCACACCTGTCCATTGGACATTTTCAGCGCGATAGGCTCATCGGCGATCCAGGTGTTAAGACGATAGGTGTCAGGCTGCGACAGCGCCGTCAGATAGGTCGCCGGCTTCGCCAGAGAACCGATCGAGCGACGCGCCTGCATGGCGCGGTTGTAACCGGCGAACTGCGGATCGGCGCCGCCCACCATCGCGCGCACTTCGCCGCTAAAGCGATCGACGATCACCATCGCGGTTTCCAGATCTTTCAGGCCGCGCTGTTTCTTCAGCGCCGGAATCCCCTCTTCCACCGCTTTTTCCGCCGCATCCTGCGACACCGGATCGAGCGTGGTGAAGATCTTCACGCCGGAGAGATCTTTCACCTTATCGCCCAGCTTCGCCTGCAATTCGCCGCGCACCATCTGCATAAAGGCAGGCTGAGGCGTGATCACGCCGCCCTTCGGCTGTACGCCGAGCGGACGGGCGCTGAGCATGTCATACAGCTCCTGATCGATCACTTTCTGCTGCTGCAACAGGCGCAGCACCAGGTTGCGTCGCTCCAGCGCCAGCTTCGGATTACGCCACGGGTTGTAAAGCGACGCGCCTTTCACCATACCCACCAGCAGCGCCTGCTGATCGAGGCTCAGCTCATCCACCGGACGGCCAAAATAGTAGAGACTCGCCAGCGGGAAGCCACGGATCTGATCGTTGCCCGCCTGGCCGAGATACACCTCGTTCAGGTAGAGCTCCAGAATGCGGTCTTTGCCGTAGCGCGCGTCCATAATCAGCGCCATATACGCTTCGTTGGCTTTACGCCACAGCGTGCGCTTGTTGGTCAGGAACAGGTTCTTCACCAGCTGCTGCGTCAACGTACTGCCGCCCTGCACCGCGCGTCCGGCGGTAATGTTCGCCAGGAAAGCGCGGCCGATGGAATAGAAGCTGATGCCGTCGTGTTCGTAGAAGTGACGATCTTCCGTCGCGATCAGCGTATCCACCAGCAGATCGGGGAAGCCCGCACGCGGCACGAACAGCCGCTGCTCGCCGTTAGGCGACTGCAACATGGTGATCAGGCGCGGATCGAGACGGAAGAAGCCGAAGTCGCGTCCGTTATCAAGGTTTTTGATCTCGCTCAGCGCATCGTTGCTGAACGTCAGACGCGCGCGGATCTGCCCCTCTTTACTGTCGGGGAAATCGAACGGGCGACGGATCAGCTCGATACTGTTGGCCTGCACGGTGAACTCGCCCGGACGCGTCATGCGCGTCACCTGACGGTACTGCGTGCCTTCCAGCAGTGCAATCATCTCTTTCTTGTTATAGGCCATGCCGGGTTCGAGGTTGACCATGCGGCCATAGACCGCCGCCGGCAACTGCCAGACTTTGCCGTCAATACGGCTGCGAATGGCCGAATCGAGATAAACGCCGTAGGCCGCCATCACGACGACGCCGACAATAAACAGCTTAATCAGCCATCCCAGCCATTTTCTTTTTTTGCTGCGCGGCGGCCGCCCTTTTCCTTTACGTGGCACCGGTCTTTCCTCCTGGTAATCATCATTCTGTTCGTCGTTATATTCTTCCCTGCGGCGTCCCTGGCCGCCCGATTTACGTGGCGGCTTAGGCTGTTTTCCTTTGCGCCCGATAGGTTCGCGATCGTTCCCAGACATTCGTTTCGTTTCTCCAGGGATGGCCTTTTGGCAAGGCCGGTTACTCTGTTCTTACTGCATCATTTCGGAAAGCAGAACCCTCCGAAAGCTATCCGCCCAGGCTACTGCGGCGCGGCGTATTTTTTGGTGCGGCGCGTGGGCAGCGCGCTGGCCGGATCGTCGGGCCAGGCATGTTTAGGGTAGCGCCCTTTCATCTCTTTCTGCACCTGCGGATAAGCGCCTCGCCAGAACGCGGCGAGATCGCGGGTGATTTGCAGCGGCCGCTGCGCGGGGGATAGCAGCTCCAGCACCAGCGGCACGCGCCCTTCGGCAATCGCCGGGTTTTGCGCTTCGCCAAACATCTCCTGCAGGCGCACCGCCAGCGCGGGCGGCTTTTCGCTGTCATAGCGAATCGGCAGGCGGCTGCCGGTCGGCACAGTGTAGTGAGTTGGCAACGCACTATCCAGCCGCTGACGTTGCGACCATGTGAGCAAATGTAATAATGCGCTGACGAGGTTGATCTGACGCAGCCCTCGCATGTCGCGCACGCCGTTCATCTCCGGCAGCAGCCAGCGTTCAAGAGTGGCGAGCAACGTCTCATCATCCATCGCTGGCCAGCTTTCCTCCGGCAGCCACTGCGCGGCGCATTGCAGCCTCAGCCGCAGCTGCACCGCTTCCGGCGTCCAGTTCAGCACCGACAGTCCTTTTTCGCCAATCCAGCGCAGCATCGCCGGATGCAGCACCTCCGCCTCCGGCTTCGCCAGCGGCGCTGATTTCAGCGCCAGCACGCCGATTTTATCGCGCTGCCAGGCGCGCAGCGTGCCTTTCTCTTCGTCCCATTCGACGTCGGTTTCGCTGCGCACCAGACCGGGCGCATCGTGCTGCAAAGCCGCCATATCCACCGGCAGCGCCAGCAGGATGCGCGCCTCTGTCTGCGCGTCGGTTTGCAGAAGCTGCGGCGCGATCAGCCATTCATGGCGCGTCAGGGCGTCGTCGTGATCGAGCATCGCGCCCGAACCGCCCGCCAGCTGATAACGCCCGCTGTCGCCGCGGCGACGCGCAATGCGATCGGGAAACGCCTGCGCCAGCAGCGCCGGCGCCAGCGCGGCATCCACCGAGCCGCCGACGCCGCTCAGCCGTTTTTGCAGCTGACGCGCGCGCTGCTGCCAGCCGCCGTGCGCGGTAAAGAGATGGTCGCTGAGATTGCGGCTTCCCTGACGCGGCGGTTCCTCAAGGATCGCTGTCAGACGCGCGGCGGTGGCCAGCGCATCTTTATCTTTCGCGGCGGTCAACAGCGCCGCCAGACTCGGTTCGCTGCCCAGCGCGGCCATTGCACGTCCTTTAGCTGTCAGCCTGCCTTCCTCGTCAATAGCGCCCAGTCTGCGCAACAGCGTTTGCGCCGCCTGTAGCGCAGGCAACGGCGGCGTATCGATCCAGCTGAGCTGCGCGACGTCGCGACAGCCCCACTGCAACAGATCGAGCCACAGCGCGCTGAGATCGCTCTGTAAAATTTCCGGTTCGCTTTGGGCGGCGGCGCGCTCCGCCTGTTCACGACTGATTAAGTGTAGACAGATGCCCGGCGACAGACGACCGGCGCGGCCAGCGCGCTGCGTCATCGACGCCTGGCTGACGCGCTGGGTTTGCAGCCGCGTAACGCCGCTGCGCACGTCGAAACGCGCCGCGCGCTCCAGCGCGCTGTCCACGACCAGACGGATGCCGTCGATGGTCAGGCTGGTCTCGGCAATATTGGTCGCCAGCACCACCTTACGTTTGCCAGCGGGCGCAGGCAGAATGGCGCGACGCTGCGCCGCCAGCGGCAGCGCGCCGTAGAGCGGGCAGAGTTCGGTCTCCTCGTCCACGCGCGACGCCAGCTGATTCTTCACCCGTTCGATCTCGCTGACGCCGGGCAGAAACAGCAGCAGCGAGCCGCTTTCCGCGCGCAGCAGCTGCGCCACTTCGCGCGCCACCGCCTCATCAAAACGCAGCTGCGGCGACAGAGTGGCGTAGCGCCGCTCCACCGGAAAGCTGCGCCCTTCGGAGACGATAAGCGGCGCGTCGGGCAGGCGCGCGCTGAGACGCGCGTTATCCAGCGTGGCGGACATAATCAGCAGCCGCAGATCGTCGCGTAGCCCCTGCTGCACATCCAGCAACAGCGCCAGCGCCAGGTCGGCCTGCAGGCTGCGCTCGTGAAATTCATCGAGGATAATCAGCGATACGCCTTCGAGCATCGGGTCCTGTTGCAGCATGCGCGTCAGGATGCCTTCGGTCACCACCTCCAGCCGGGTCGCCGGTCCGGTGCGGCTTTCGCCGCGCATACGGTAGCCGACCTGGCCGCCGGGCTCCTCGCCCAGCTGTTCCGCCAGGCGCTGCGCGACATTGCGCGCCGCCAGACGACGCGGCTCCAGCATAATGATGCGCCCGGCGAAGCCGCCCTGCTGCAACAGCCGCAGCGGCAGCCAGGTCGATTTGCCTGCGCCCGTTGGGGCGGCCAGCAGCACCTGCGGCGCCTGTTTTAGCGCGGCCAGCACCTCAGGCAGCACGGCGCTTACCGGTAAATCACTCAAACGAAACTCCGTCCAGCATTGGTCTTCTGATGGTGCGCATTGTAGCATTCCTCTGTGTTGTTTACCGGAGAGTGTTATGAGCGCACGTCGTCTCTTTTTCGGCATCGGTTTGCCGGAGCCTTTACAGCAGCAGCTGGTGCGCTGGCGCGCGGAACAGTTTCCCGAAGAGGCGGGCCGCCCGATCGCCGCCGCCAATCTGCATATTACGCTGGCCTTTTTGGGCGACGTCAGCGATGAGAAAGCGCAGGGGCTGCAACAGCTGGCTGGCCGCATCCAGCAACGTGCCTTCGCCCTCGACCTGGATGACGCAGGCCACTGGCCGCGCCCCGGCGTGGTGTGGCTTGGCTGCCGCCAGGCGCCGCGCGGGCTGTTGCAGCTGGCGGAGATGCTGCGTTCGCAGGCGGCGCGCAGCGGCTGTCATCAAAGTCCGCAGCCCTTTCATCCCCATATTACGCTGCTGCGCAACGCTACCCGCCCGGTGGCGCTGCCGCCGCGCAATTTCCACTGGCGGTTTACGGTGGATTGCTTTTCTTTATATCAGTCGGTTTTCAGCCAGGGGCGCACTCGCTATCGCCGCCTGCAAAGCTGGCCGCTGCAGGAGTCTTCATGAAATTTGAACCGGCGCTGCGTCCGGCGCGTTTGCTTAGCCGCTATAAGCGTTTTCTGGCCGATGCGGTGACGCCGGAGGGCGAGACCTTTACCCTGCACTGCGCCAATACCGGCGCGATGACCGGCTGCGCCACGCCAGGCGATACCGTTTGGTACTCCACTTCGGACAGTCTGACGCGCAAATACCCCAGCAGCTGGGAGCTGACCGAAACGCAGCAGGGTCATATGATCTGCGTTAATACGTTGCGCGCCAATCAGTTAGTGCGCGAAGCGCTGGCGGCGGAGCGCATTGCGGAATTGTCTGGTTACCAACATTTACGCGCTGAGGTGAAATACGGTGCGGAACGCAGCCGCATCGATTTCCTGCTTCAGGCGGACAACAGGCCGCAGTGCTATATTGAAGTGAAATCTGTAACGCTGTTGCAGAAAGGGAGAGGATACTTTCCAGATGCGGTGACCGTGCGCGGCCAAAAACACCTGCGTGAACTAGCCAGCATCGCCCGACGGGGCGAACGTGCGGTTATGTTATTTACTGTTCTGCACTCGGGGATTGAGGACGTTTCCCCCGCACGTCACATTGACGCGCGTTACGCAGAAGAACTGGCACAGGCGCAACAGAGCGGCGTAGAGATCCTTTGCTATAAGGCGCAGTTATCTCCGACGGGCATGTGGCTGGAAAATCGACTGGAACTGGCGTTGTAATATTTAGTGCGATTTATTGTGCTACAAGGTAGCGTCGCGCTAAATACGCTGTTCCTCACAGGCTTGTCAAGATGCGTTCAGGAATAATTGCCAACCTTGACTGCTTCTGTTATTTATAGCGGCCTGTTTTTTTCCCCATTGGGGATCGATAGTGCGTGTTATCCAGGAGAAACAACATGCAAGAAGGGCAAAACCGTAAAACATCGTCCCTGAGTATTCTCGCCATCGCTGGGGTGGAGCCGTACCAGGAGAAACCGGGCGAAGAGTATATGAACGAAGCCCAGCTGGCGCACTTCAGGAAAATCCTTGAAGCGTGGCGCAATCAACTCAGGGATGAAGTGGATCGTACGGTATCACACATGCAGGACGAAGCGGCTAACTTCCCTGATCCGGTCGACCGCGCCGCTCAGGAAGAAGAGTTCAGCCTCGAACTGCGCAACCGCGACCGCGAGCGTAAACTGATCAAAAAGATTGAGAAGACGCTGAAAAAGGTAGAAGACGACGATTTCGGCTACTGTGAATCCTGTGGCGTTGAAATCGGTATCCGTCGCCTTGAAGCGCGTCCTACCGCCGATCTGTGCATCGACTGTAAAACGCTGGCGGAAATCCGCGAAAAACAGATGGCCGGCTAACGGCACGTGAACGATGCAGTGCGAGCGGGATACTCTCCCGCCCCACTGCAGTTACGTGAATACGGTGATGTCTACTCCCTGTACTGGACGCTTTGCTCCCTCTCCTTCCGGTGAACTCCATTTCGGCTCGCTGATCGCCGCGCTTGGCAGCTATTTGCACGCCCGCGCGCAGGGCGGCCGCTGGCTGGTGCGCATCGAAGATATCGATCCGCCGCGCGAAGTGCCCGGCGCCGCCGACGCGATTCTGCGTCAGCTGGACCACTACGGCCTGCACTGGGACGGCGAGGTGCTGTGGCAGTCGCAGCGTCATGACGCCTATCGTGAAGCGCTGGCGTGGCTGCGTCAGCACCGGCAAAGCTATTATTGCACCTGTACCCGCAGCCGCATTCAGCAAATCGGCGGCGTGTACGACGGGCACTGCCGCGATCGACATCTGGGCCCGGAAAACGCCGCGTTGCGCCTGCGTCAGCGCGCGCCGGTAAGGCAGTTCCACGATCTGCTGCGCGGCGATATCCATGCCGACAGCGCGCTGGCGGAAGAAGATTTCATTATTCATCGCCGCGACGGGCTGTTCGCCTATAACCTGGCGGTGGTGGTGGACGATCATTTTCAGGGCGTGACCGAAATCGTGCGCGGCGCGGATCTGATTGCGCCAACGGTGCGCCAGATCGCCCTCTGGCGGCAGTTCGGCTGGCAGGAGCCAGCTTATCTGCATTTGCCGCTGGCGCTTAATCATGATGGCAATAAGCTGTCGAAGCAGAATCATGCGCCTGCGCTGCCGACCGGCGACCCGCGCCCGGTGCTGATCGACGCGCTGCGTTTTCTGGGACAATCCGCGCCGGAAGCGTGGCGGGATATCACAACAGCACAGCTGCTTGAACAGGCCGTTGCACAGTGGGATTTGGCGAAAATGCCGCGCAATGACGCGCTGCCCGCCATCGAAACGACAACACCATTCTCAAATGGGTCGCAACAGGCTATGATTAGCCGCTGATTTTACCACCGAATTATCGTCATTATCGAGGTGTCCTATTTTTACCCGAGTAGCTAATTTTTGCCGTAAAGTCCTGAGTCGTGATGACGCGGCGCCGGCAGAGGTTGAGGAAGACGAACTGCAGATGACCGTCATCCCTCGTGAAAGTCACAACATCTCGCGCAAAGACATTAGCGAAAACGCCCTGAAAGTCCTGTATCGCCTGAACAAGGCGGGCTACGAGGCTTATCTGGTGGGCGGTGGTGTCCGTGACCTGCTGCTGGGTAAAGCGCCGAAAGATTTTGATGTCACCACCAACGCGACGCCGGAGCAGATGCGCAAACTGTTCCGCAACTGCCGTCTGGTCGGCCGCCGTTTCCGTCTGGCGCACGTGATGTTCGGCCCGGAAGTGATCGAAGTAGCGACGTTCCGCGGCCACCACCAGGCGGAAGAAGACGCCAACGCCCAGCGCGGCCAGAACGGCATGCTGCTGCGCGACAACATTTTCGGCACCATTGAAGATGACGCCCAACGCCGCGACTTAACCATCAACAGCCTCTACTACAGCGTGGCGGATTTTACCGTGCGCGACTATGTCGGCGGCCTGCAGGATCTGCAACAGGGCATTATCCGTCTGATTGGCGATCCGGAAACGCGCTACCGCGAAGATCCGGTCAGGATGCTGCGCGTGGTGCGCTTCGCCGCCAAGCTGGAGATGACCATTGCGGAAACCACCGCCGAGCCGATCCCGCGCCTCGCTACGCTGCTGAACGATATTCCGCCGGCGCGCCTGTTTGAAGAGGCGCTGAAGCTGCTGCAGGCGGGCTACGGATATCAAACCTATCTGCTGCTGCGCGAATATCAGCTGTTTCAGCCGCTGTTCCCGGTGATTAGCCGCGCCTTTACCGAGCGCGGCGACAGCCTGATGGAGCGCATGGTGGAGCAGGTGTTGAAGAATACCGACACGCGCATTCAAAATCAGATGCGCGTGAATCCCGCGTTCCTGTTCGCCGCCATGTTCTGGTATCCGCAGCTGGAGACCGCGCAGCGCATCGCGCAGGAGAGCGGACTCGCCTACTATGACGCCTTTGCGCTGGCGATGAACGACGTACTGGATGAAGCCTGCCGCTCGCTGGCGATTCCGAAACGCATCACCACGCTGGTACGCGATATCTGGCAGCTTCAGCTGCGGATTTCCCGTCGTCACGGCAAGCGCGCGCTGAAGCTGATGGAGCATCCGAAGTTCCGCGCCGCCTACGATCTGCTGGCGCTGCGCGCGGAAGTGGAGAACAATCAGGAACTGCAGCGTCTGGCGCACTGGTGGGGCGAATTCCAGGCCGCCGCGCCGCCGCAGCAGAACCATATGCTGAAAAATCTCGGCGACGATCCGGCGCCGCGCCGTCGTCAGCGTCGTCCGCGCAAGCGTCCCGCCGCCCCGCGCCGCGAGAACAGCAGCAACGCATGATGATGCTGAACCTCCTGCGCCTTCGCATCCTGGATCGCGTATGAATCGCGTTTATCTGGCCTTAGGCAGCAACCTCGCCGATCCGCTGCATCAGGTGCGTAACGCGCTTGATGCGCTGGCCGCCATTCCGCAAACGCAGCGGGCGGCGGTGTCGGCGTTTTACCGCACGCCGCCCTACGGCCCGCCCGATCAGCCCGACTATCTCAACGCCGCCGTAGCGCTTGATACGCAGCTGTCGCCAGAGGCGCTCCTCGATCATACGCAGCGCATCGAGCTGGAACAGGGACGCGTGCGCAAAGCGGAACGCTGGGGGCCGCGCACGCTCGATCTCGATATTATGCTGTTTGGCGATCGGGTGCTGAGAACCCCGCGTCTGACGGTGCCCCACTACGATATGCTCAACCGCGCCTTTATGCTGGTGCCGCTGTTGGAGATCGCGCCGCAGGCCCGCCTGCCAGATGGACGCTATCTGGCTGATATCGCAGCTAAACTTGACTGCAGCGCCATTCAACTCTGGTAAAGCCTCCGCCTCCCCTCGGGCGCGCTACTGACGCCACGATAAGAAGTTTCCTCTGACCGTCGCGATCCTTTACACTGCGCCCACCAGAACGTAGATACTGAGGTTGTCATGAAACCCACCACTATTTCGCACCTGCGCCAGTGGAAACAGGCAGGCAAAAAATTTGCCTCTATCACCGCCTATGATTTCAGCTTCGCCCGTCTGTTTGCCGATGAAGGCATTCAGGTGATGCTGGTCGGCGATTCACTGGGCATGACGGTACAGGGACATGAATCCACGCTGCCGGTGACGGTAGACAATATCGCTTATCATACCGCTGCGGTGCGCCGCGGCGCGCCGCACTGCCTGCTGCTCGCCGACCTGCCGTTTATGAGCTATGCCACGCCGCAGCAGACCTGTGAAAGCGCGGGCCGCCTGATGCGCGCCGGGGCCAATATGGTTAAGCTGGAAGGCGGCGCCTGGCTGACGGAAAGCGTGCGTATGCTCACCGAGCGCGCGGTGCCGGTGTGCGGCCATCTTGGCCTGACGCCGCAGTCGGTTAATATTTTCGGCGGGTATAAAGTGCAGGGTCGCGACGATGAAGCCGCAGAGCGCCTGCTGGCCGACGCGCTGGCGCTGGAAGCGGCGGGCGCACAGCTGATGGTGCTGGAGTGCGTGCCGGTCGCGCTGGCGCAGCGCGTCACCGAGGCGCTGACGATCCCGGTGATCGGCATCGGCGCGGGCAACGTCACCGACGGCCAGATTCTGGTGATGCATGACGCCTTCGGCATTACCGGCGGCCATATCCCCAAATTCGCCAAAAACTTTCTGGCCGAAGCGGGCGACATCCGCGCGGCGGTGCGCCAGTACGTGCAGGAAGTCGAAAGCGCCGTCTACCCCGCTGCGGAACACAGTTTCCAGTGAACAGGAGAAAATCCGTGTTGATTATCGAAACGCAGCCGATGCTGCGCCGTGAAATTCGTCGCTGGCGTCAGGATGGCAAACGCATCGCGCTGGTGCCGACCATGGGCAACCTGCACGACGGCCATATGACGCTGGTGGATGAGGCGCGCGAGCGCGCCGATATCGTGGTGGTCAGCATCTTCGTTAACCCGATGCAGTTCGATCGCGCCGACGATCTGGCGCGCTACCCGCGCACCCTGCAGGAAGATTGCGAAAAGCTGAACCGTCGCGGCGTCGACCTGGTGTTCGCCCCCGCTCCGGCTGATATCTATCCCAAAGGGCTGGACACCCAGACCTTCGTCGACGTGCCGGGCCTGTCGACGCTGCTGGAAGGCGCCAGCCGCCCCGGTCATTTCCGCGGCGTCGCTACCATCGTCAGCAAGCTGTTTAATCTGGTGCAGCCCGACCTTGCCTGCTTCGGCGAGAAAGATTATCAGCAGCTGGCCTTGATCCGCAAAATGGTGGCCGATATGGGCTACGATATCGATATTATCGGCGTGCCGACGGTTCGCGCGAAGGATGGCCTGGCGCTGAGTTCGCGCAACGGCTATCTCACCGCCGACGAGCGCAAGCTGGCGCCGATGGTAAGCCAGGTGATGCGCGAGATGGCGCAGAAACTGGCCAACGGCGAGCGTCATACCGAAGAGATTATCGAAAGCGCCGAAGCGGCGCTGCGTGAGAAAGGCCTGCGTCCCGACGGCCTGGCGATCTGCGATGCGGATACGCTGCTGCCGCTTAATGTCGACAGCAAGCGCGCGGTCATTTTGATGGCCGCCTGGCTGGGCAAGGCCCGCTTGATCGATAATCAGACGGTTGATCTGACCCAGTAGACAAGCGACGGCGATCCATGAATACTGTCGCTCATCTTTTGATTTGTTGCGGAACAAGGTAACAGAGATATGGTACGCACCATGCTGCAAGGCAAGCTGCATCGGGTGAAAGTCACCCAGGCCGACTTGCATTACGAAGGGTCCTGCGCCATTGACCAGGATTTCCTCGACGCCTCCGGCATTCTTCAGTACGAGGCGATCGATATTTATAACGTGACCAACGGACAGCGTTTTTCCACTTACGCCATCGCGGCGGAACGCGGTTCGAAAATCATCTCCGTTAACGGCGCCGCCGCCCGCTGCGCCTGCGAAGGCGATATTTTGATCATCTGCTCCTACGTGCAGATGCCGGACGAAGAGGCGCGCCAGTGGCAGCCGAAAGTCGCCTACTTTGAAGGCGACAATCAGATGAAGCGTCTGGCGAAAGCCGTACCGGTGCAGGTTGCCTGATTTCCCGGCGGGACCGTTCTGTCCCGCCTGTTTTGCCCGCTTCCCCTTACAACTTCCCTTTAGCTTGTTGTTTACTGCCGCCCGATTTGCTTTTTCTTTATCGCCGATAATCTTCCCCTGCCCGCCGCATCGTTTCCCCCTTTTCCGGCTTCCGTGTCAGCTTAAATCATGTAGCGCCTTGCCGTTGGGCGGCGTCAGGCGCATCTCGCTAAAGGTCACCGCCAGTCCGGCGCGCTCCGGCGTGCAGCACATCACGCCGACCTGGCAGCGTTCCGTCGTGACGAAGCGGCACAGGCGCAGCAGCGGCCAGACTTCGCCATCGACGGAATATTGCAGCCGCAGGGCGTCGCCGCGTCGGGTCAGTCGCATCCAGAAATCGCGCGCATCGCCGTTAAACGGCCCGGTGGCCCAGTCGGAGCTGCCCTGCGTCAGCACGCTGCCGATGGCGGGGTGACCGTCGTTATATTCAATTCCCGCCTTAAGCCACTGCTGCTCATCGGCCAGCAGCATAATGCCCGCCTGATCGTAGAGCGTATGGAAATCGGCGCGAATGCGCGCCTGAAAGGTAAAATCCCCTTCCGCCTCGCAGCCGTAAAAATGGCCGCTGAAGCGGGTAAAGCCGTACCAGGTTTCGCGCCAGAAATCGGTGTTCTGGTCGGTCACTACCGAAAGCTGCTGGTTCTCTTCGCGCCAGACGGCGGGCGGGTTAATCCAGTGAAACTGCGACATCACGCACCTCGACAAAAAAGTTAAAGCGTTTTCAGCACCCGGCACGGATTGCCCGCCGCCACGACGCTGGCCGGAATATCTTTCGTCACCACGCTGCCGGCGCCGATCACGCTGTTGTCGCCAATCGACACGCCCGGCAGGATCTGCACGCCAGCGCCGATCCAGACGTTATTGCCAATGGCGACCGGGCGCGCATACTCCAGCCCGCAGTTACGCTGTTCCACGTCAAGCGGATGTCCGGCGGTATGAATGCCGACGGACGGGCCGATAAAAACGTTGTCGCCGATAGTGACCTTGCCGCAATCGAGGATCACCAGATTGACGTTGGCGTAAAAATTCTCGCCGGTTTCGATATTGCGTCCGTAGTCGCACCAGAAAGGCTGTTCGATCAGAATCTGTTCGCCGGTACGGCCAAGCAGCGCCTTAATCTGTTTGTCCCGTCCGGCCAGGTCGCGCGGATCGGTTTGATTGTACTGTTGCAGCCGATATTTCACCTCGCCGCGCTCGGCGATCAGCGCCGGATCGTAGTTGGCGTCGTAGAGTAATCCCGCCAGCGCTTTTTCCGCTTCGGTCATCTTTCCTCCATTCATCTGTTCAGACAAGACGACGCTACAGGTCGGCCAGCCGCCTTACGGCGCAGGCCACCAGTTCCGGCGTCACCGGCATGACGGAACGATGGATCATCATGCCCTCGATAAAGGCGTCGATCGCCACCGCCGCCGTCGGCGAGAAGAACTGCTCCAGCGCGCTGCGGCTACGCGTCATCCAGCCCAGCATGATCGGCTTCAGTTCAGGACGGCGACTGGCGTAGCCGTAAAGCTCATAGCTCAGCAGTAAAGTGCGTGAAGAGGAGGTGGCGTCGCCAAACACGATTGCCACCACCGCATCGACTGCATCCTGCTGCGTGCGCGCCAGGGCGATGCGGGCGGAGAATTGATCGGAGATATGCTGTGAAAGCTGGTTAAACGCGGCGAAAAGCAGCGCTTCCAGGCTACTGAAATAGTAGCTGACCGCGCTGAGCGGCACCGCCGCCTCGGCCGCCACCTTACGGTAGGTGGTGCCCGCAACGCCATATTTTACAATCACCTCCAGGGCCGCCTCGGCAATACGTTCGCGCCGCTGCGGGTCCTGACGCCAGCTTCTCTCTGTCATTCTGTTCGTCCTTCTCTGCCTCAGGAAACAGCCTGGCACAAAGAGCGAAACTGAACAAATGTCCCAATTGCTTTATCAGATTTACCGCAGCGCGACGGCAAAATATGGGCGAAAAAAAACGCGCTCCGTAAAGCGCGTTCAGCAGGTCGATATCAGGTGCGCAGACCGCGCCCGCGCTGGATCAGCGTCCAGGCCAGTATGTAAAACACCACGATAAAGGCGACCAGCACCGACAGCGTAAACACCAGCGGCACGTCGTTGATGCCCAGGAAGCCGTAGCGGAAACCGCTGATCATATAGACGACCGGGTTCAGTTTGGACACCGCCTGCCAGAACGGGGGCAGCAGCGTCAGCGAATAGAACACCCCGCCCAGGTAGGTCAGCGGCGTCAGCACAAAGGTCGGGATCAGGCTGATGTCGTCAAAAGTGCGCGCAAAGACCGCGTTCAGCAGGCCCGCCAGCGAGAACATCACCGCGGTCAGCAGCAGCGTCACCGCCACCATCAGCCAGGAGTGCACATGGAACGGCACAAAGAACAGCGATACCGCCGTCACCAGAATGCCCACGCAGATGCCGCGCGCCACGCCGCCGCCGACGTAGCCGGCAATCACGATATGGGTCGGCACCGGCGCCACCAGCAGCTCTTCTATGTTGCGCTGAAACTTGGCGCTGAAGAAAGACGACGCGACGTTGGCGTAGGCGTTGGTGATCACCGCCATCATAATCAGCCCCGGCACGATAAACTGCATATAGCTGAAGCCATGCATATCGCCGATACGCGAGCCGATCAGATTGCCGAAGATAATAAAATAGAGCGTCATGGTGATTACCGGCGGCACCAGCGTCTGAATCCAGATACGGGCGAAACGGTTGATCTCTTTCGCCCAGATACTTTTCAGCGCGACCCAGTATAAGTGCGTCATGCGTGACCTCCCGTTTTTCCCTGCACCAGACTGACAAACAACTCTTCCAGGCGATTCGCCTTGTTACGCATGCTCAAGACCTGCACGCCCTGCGCGCTGAGCTGGCTGAATACGCTGTTCAGCCCCTGCTCGCGCATCACCTCTACTTCCAGCGTCGAGGTGTCCACCAGCCGATACTGGAAACCTTCCAGGCGCGGCAACGGGCTTTTCGCCGCCAGGTCGAGGATAAAGGTTTCCGACTTCAGCTTCGCCAGCAGCCCTTTCATCGAGGTGTTTTCCACCAGCTCGCCGCTCTGGATAATGCCGATATTGCGGCACAGCATTTCCGCTTCTTCCAGATAGTGGGTGGTCAGGATAATGGTCGTGCCCTGCGCGTTCAGCTCTTTCAGGAAGGTCCACATAGAGCGACGCAGCTCGATATCGACGCCCGCGGTCGGCTCGTCGAGGATCAGTAGCTTCGGCTCATGCATCAGCGCGCGCGCGATCATCAGACGGCGCTTCATGCCGCCGGAGAGCATACGCGCGCGCTCATTGCGTTTGTTCCAGAGATCGAGTTGGGTAAGGTACTTCTCCGCGCGCTTCAGCGCATCGCGGCGCTCAACGCCGTAGTAGCCCGCCTGGTTAACCACGATCTGCAGCACGGTTTCAAACGGGTTAAAGTTGAATTCCTGTGGCACCAGCCCCAGCTGGCGTTTGGCGTTGACCACATCTTTTTCCAGGTCGTAGCCGAAAACGCGCACCCGGCCGCCGCTTTTGTTAACCAGCGAACTGATAATGCCGATGGTGGTCGATTTCCCCGCGCCGTTCGGCCCCAGCAGCGCGTAAAAATCGCCCGCCTCGACCGCCAGATCGACCCCTTTCAGCGCCTGAACGCCGCCGGAGTAGGTCTTGGTGAGTTTTTCTAGTTCCAGTGCATAGGTCATAGAGAAGTTGCTTACCCTGTTTTGTTAACTGTTATTTTTACCGTTTGAAATTGTCAGACGTTGTCCTATAGTACGTCCACGCATTTTTGCTTGTTACAGAACGATAACCATCATGAAAGATATTGATACACTCATCAGCAACAACCGCGAATGGTCTAAATTACTGGTTGAGGAAGATCCCGGCTTTTTCGAGCGCCTCGCGCTGGCGCAAAAACCCCGCTTTCTGTGGATTGGCTGCTCCGACAGCCGCGTTCCTGCCGAACGCTTAACCGGCCTTGAGCCTGGCGAGCTGTTTGTCCATCGTAACGTCGCAAACCTGGTGATCCATACCGACCTCAACTGCCTCTCCGTGGTGCAATACGCGGTAGAAGTGCTTGAAGTGGAACATATCATCATTTGTGGACACTACGGATGCGGCGGCGTACAGGCGGCGGTTGAAAACCCGGAACTGGGGCTGATCAACAACTGGCTGCTGCACATCCGCGATTTGTGGTACAAGCATAGCTCGTTACTGGGCGAACTGCCGCCAGAGAAACGCTTTGATAAGCTTTGCGAAATCAACGTTATGGAGCAGGTCTACAACCTGGGCCATTCAACGATTCTGCAGTCGGCATGGAAACGCGGGCAGAAAGTGACGATTCACGGCTGGGTTTACGGCATCCACGACGGCTGCCTGCGCGACCTGCAAGTGACCGCCACCAGCCGCGAGCTGCTGGAACAGCGTTACCGTCACGGCATTGCCAACCTGCTCAACCATCCTGAAAGCCATCGCTAATTAGCGAACGGCATAATAGCCCGTCACGCAACGGCTATCTTTAATCGATTGTGCTGTCCCTGACAGCACAATCGTTCATCCTTACTCTTCCAGCATCACCACTTTGCCGATATAGGGCAGATGGCGATAGCGCTGCGCGTAGTCGATGCCGTAGCCGACCACAAACTCATCAGGAATAGAAAAACCGATATATTCGACGTTCACGTTGACTTCGCGGCGCGACGGCTTGTCCAACAGCGTGCAGATCGCCAGCGATTTCGGCTCGCGCAGGCTGAGGATTTCACGCACTTTGCTCAGGGTATTGCCGGAATCGATGATGTCCTCGACGATCAGCACATCCTTGCCGCGGATATCTTCATCCAGATCCTTGAGGATTTTCACGTCGCGGCTGCTCGACATGCCGCTGCCGTAGCTGGAGGCGGTCATAAAATCGACTTCATGCGAAACATCGATGGTGCGGCACAGATCGGCCATAAACATAAAGGAGCCGCGCAACAGGCCCACCAGCACCATATCGCTGCCGCTGTCGCGGTAATCTTCGGTGATCTGCTGGCCCAGTTCGGCGATACGATTGCGAATCTCCGCTTCGGAGATCATTACTTCAACGGTGTGTTTCATAGCTTCAGCTTCGTCATCTGTCGAAAGCAGCGAAGTCTATCATAATTTGCGGGTCAAATACCGCCGCGCGACCGCGTTATGGTGTGGCGCCTCACAGACATACAGACTGCTGAACGTCCAAAATACCGTATTTAATCATGCTTTTGGTTTTAAAGTTAGAACGTTAAGTCATTTATCAGCTAATAAGCCGTTGTGGTAGCGTAAGCGCAATTTCGTTGCCGGATTGCCAGGAGAAACCATGAAACAGGCCAATACGAAAAAAACCCATATCGGTAAACGCCCGCTGCAACCGGAAACCCAGATGCTGAATTACGGCTACGATCCCGCGCTGTCGGAAGGCGCGGTAAAGCCGCCGGTGTTTTTGACCTCGACGTTCGTGTTCAACAGCGCGGAAGATGGCCGCGACTTCTTTGATTATGTGTCGGGCCGACGCGAGCCGCCTGCGGGCGCGTCCGGCGGTCTGGTTTATTCGCGCTTTAATCATCCCAACAGCGAGATTGTAGAAGATCGCCTGGCGGTTTATGAGCGCGCCGAAAGCAGCGTGCTGTTCTCTTCCGGCATGTCCGCCATTTCGACGACGCTGCTGGCCTTCGTTAAACCGGGCGATGTTATTCTGCACTCCCAGCCGCTCTACGGCGGCACCGAGACCCTGCTGAGCAAAACCTTTTTGCGCCTGGGCGTCGCGGCGGTCGGCTTCAGCGACGGCCTGAATGAAGAGAAAGTGCAGCAGGCGGCAGACCAGGCGCTGGCCGCCGGACGCGTATCGGTAATTCTGATTGAAACGCCCGCTAACCCGACCAACAGCCTGGTAGACATTGCGCTTATTCGGCGCGTCGCGGAGAAAATCGCCGCGCAGCAGGGCCATCGTCCGATTATCGCCTGCGACAATACGCTGCTCGGCCCGCTGTTCCAGCGGCCGCTGGAGCACGGCGCGGATATCTCTCTTTACTCGCTGACCAAATATGTCGGCGGCCATTCCGATCTGATCGCCGGCGCGGCGATGGGCAGCAAAGCGCTGATGACGCAGGTGCGCGCCTTGCGCAGCGCGATCGGCACCCAGCTTGATCCGCACTCCAGCTGGATGCTGGGCCGCTCGCTGGAGACGCTGTCGCTGCGTATGGAGAAAGCCAACCGCAACGCCGAGGCGGTCGCCAACTTTTTACGCGGCCACGAGAAGGTGGAGAAGCTGCACTATCTGTCATTCCTGGACGCCAACTCCGCCGCCGGAAAAACCTTCCAGGCGCAAAGCAGCGGTGCCGGTTCGACCTTTTCTTTTGATATTCGCGGCGGGCAGGCTGCCTCATTCCGTTTCCTGAACGCGCTACAGCTGTTTAAGCTGGCGGTCAGCCTGGGCGGAACGGAATCGCTCGCCAGCCATCCTGGCAGCACCACTCATTCCGGCGTGCCTGCCGAGGTACGCCAGCGTATCGGCATTACTGAAGCAACGATTCGTCTGTCGATCGGCATTGAGAACAGCGACGATTTAATTGAGGACCTGAAGCTGGCGCTGGAACAGGCGTAACGCATTTATTGACGGGGCGGCGTTTGGTACAGACCCGCCCTTTTTACGCTTTAAGATAGCGAATGAATTATTGTTGCGCTTTACTGTTACTTTTAACGTTATTACCTTTATACCAGTT
>NZ_JANION010000204.1:0-23739 GCF_024610815.1 Mixta sp. | reverse complement strand
GAATAGCCCTCTTTTCTCTTTTAATCCATGCCGCAGGGATCGCTGCATTTGCGTAGTAATCAGCATCATTATAAATATGTTTAAATTCAGTTAATTAAATTAGAAATAATTTGTATTACATAATCAAAGGTAAAATTTTCTCGCTTCTGTCAGGATACGCGCCACACAACTGTGCTACGGTACTCTTTCAACATGAAGTGGTTTTCAAAAAACGCGGTTTTGTTCTCGCTCAAAACCTCTCTGGCCGCGTTTCTGGCGTTATCTGTCGCTCTCCTGCTTAATTTCGAAAAGCCCGCCTGGGCGCTGACCACGGTATTTGTTACTTCGCAGCTCTACGCGGCGTCGACGATCTCAAAGTCGGTGTTTCGGCTGGCGGGCACGCTGCTTGGCGGTCTGTTTATTCTGCTGATCTATCCGGAAACCGTGCAGTCGCCGATGCTGTTCAGCCTGTGCGTTTCGCTATGGGTCACCGCCTGCCTCTGTCTCTCGCTGCATGATCGCACGCCAAAAAGCTACGTTTTCATGCTGGCGGGCTACAGCGCCGCCATTATGGGCTTTCCTGATGTCACTACGCCGTCGGCAATTACCTGGACGGTGATTTCGCGCATCGAGGAGATTACGCTGGGCATCGTTTGCAGCACGCTGATCCACCGGCTGGTGTTCCCGGTTCCCATGCAACATCTGCTGGAACAGAGCGTCGATAACTGGTACCGCAACGCGCGTAAACTCTGTAACGAGCTGGTGGTGCGCCTGCCGAAGGATAAGTCGCTGGAGCGGGAGGATATTCTGATTCAGATGGCGAACTATCCGCTCAACGTCGAAACGCTGATAACCCACTGCGTTTATGAAGGGGAGGCGGCGCGCAAGGTGATCAGGCTGGTCAGCGTACAGTATCAGCATCTTAGCTATTTGCTGCCGACGCTGACCGCGATTGAAACGCGCCTGAGACTGCTGGCGGAACTGCAAATCCGCTTTCCGGCCTGCGTCACGCTGGTGCTGCAACAGTTTCAGCTGTGGCTTAATTACGATGCGGTCAGCCATGTCGATACAGTGCGAAGCGCGCTGGCGCAGGGGAAATCTGAACTGGAGCAGGCCTGGCGTCGGCAGGAGCTGAGCGCGGAAGAGAGCATGCTGCTGCTGGGTCTGCTGGATCGCCTGGCCAACGTTGTACGCATCGTCGACGCTTATCAATCCGTTAGCGCGCGCGCCAGCGATCTTTACAGCGACAGCGATGCGCCGCTGATAAACAACCCGCGCGAACACCGGCATATCGATAAAGGCCTGCTGCTGCTGTCGTCGCTGACCGCTTTTCTCGCCACCTTTCTCTCCAGCCTTTTTTGGATCGGCAGCGGCTGGGCGGACGGCGCCAGCGCGCCGCTGATGGCGGCGATCATCAGCTCCTTTTTCGCCAGCATCGACTCACCGGTCACGCCGATGAAGCTCTTTGTAAAAGGCGTGCTGGTGGCGCTGGCGATCAGCCTGTTTTATGTTGGCGTGCTGATCCCGCAGGCAAACACGCTGCAGGCGCTGATGATGTGCCTGCTGCCCGGCCTGTTTGCGCTCAGCCTGGCGATCGCGCGACCGGCGACCAATCTGATCGGCCTGAGCGTGGCGATCCAGATACCCGGTTTTATCGGGCTTAGCCATCACTATGTTCCCAACCTGATCGCCACCCTGAACGCGGCGATCTCATCGCTGGTGGGCATCCTGTTTGCGGTGACGCTGACCGCGATCATCCGCAATAAGCGACCGTCATGGATTGCAAAGCGCGCGGTGCGCAAAGGCATCCGCGATCTGCTGGGTTTTATTAAGGAGATTGAGCGCAACGCTTCTTCGCTGCTGTCGCGCCAGCAGTTTGTCGCCCGCATGCTCGATCGGGTAAATATTATTCTGCCGCGCAAACGTCTCGATCCCGATCCTGAGCTGCTTGCTGGCGGCGATCTCATCACTGAAGCCTGGCTGGGCGCCAACTGTTATGATTTCTATGCCCGCCATCGCGAGGTGCTGGAAAAGCATCGGCTGGAAAGCGGCCAGATGTTTCATGAGCTGGGACTGTATCTGAAGCGGCGACTGCGTTCATTACAGGTCATCCCGCATCAGACGCTGTTGGATGAGCTGAACGAGCTGCTGCTTAAGCTGGAGGCGCTCGCCGCGCAGGACAGCGCCGCGCTCGCGCCGCTGGTCTCGCTGTTTAACCTGCGCGTATCCCTTTTTCCGCAGCAGCGCTGGCCGGAAAAACGCTGATGTTTCGTGCTGGAAAGGCGCGCCGCGGCTGTCTGACACGGCGTCAGGCAGCCGCGCGCCGATTTATACTTATTCATACACAGGCTATCCCCATTTTCTGTGGATAACCTGCGCCAGACTGCGTCGCCGCTGGACGTCGCGCCCGAAACCCCCGCGCGCCGCTGGCTTCAGCGTCGGCAGGCCAGCGATCTCACCAGGCGGTCGCCCGTCTTTTGCACCAGCAGCACCAGCAGCAGCAGCACGATAATCGTCGCCGCCATGATCTGATTATCGAAGCGCTGATAGCCATAGCGGATCGCCAGATCGCCCAGCCCGCCGCCGCCCACCACGCCCGCCATCGCCGAAAAGCCAATCAGCATTACAATGGTCAGCGTGATGCCCGCCACCATCGCGGGCAGCGCCTCCGGCAGCAGCACCCGACTGACGATATGCCAGAGCGTGCCGCCCATCGATTCCACCGCCTCGATACGGCCGCGATCCACCTCATCCAGCGCGTTCTCTACGATGCGCGCAAAAAAAGGAAACGCTCCGATGGTAATCGGCACAATCGCCGCCGTACTGCCGAGCGTGGTGCCCACCAGCAGACGGGTAAAGGGGATGAGGGCAATCAGCAGCACCACAAACGGCAGGGCGCGGCCGGTATTCACCAGCGCGTTCAGCAGCAGGGCGACGGCGCGGTTGGGCAGCAGGCCGTTTTTGCGCGTCAGGAACAGCAAAACGCCGACCGGCAGGCCCAGCGCGACGGTCAGCAGCGCGGCGAGCGATACCATATAGAGCGTCTCTGCGGTGGCGCTCAGCAGTAACGCCTGAAAACGATCCCAGTTTACGCTACGCAACGTGACGGCTCCTCCGCCCGATAGCGGGCGATAAAGGCGCGGTCGGCGTCGCCATCCTGCAACAGCATCTGGCGCAGCCGTCCCTCTTTACGGCTCATGATCTGCGCCAGGCTGCCGCTCTCCACCAGGCGGCCATGTTCCAGCAGGGCAGCGGCGTCGCAAATGCGCTTCACGACCGCCATCTCATGCGTGATCAGCACGATAGTGATCCCAAGCTGGCGCTGAATTGACGCCAGCAGATCGAGGATCGAGACGGTGGTGTCGGGATCGAGCGCGCTGGTGGCCTCGTCGCACAGCAGATAGCGCGGCTGCGCCGCCAGCGCGCGCGCAATGCCGACGCGCTGCTTTTGTCCGCCCGACAGCTGCGATGGCCAGGCGTGAGCGAACGCGCTCAGGCCTACCAGATGCAGCAGGGCGTCGACTCGCTCACGACGTTCGCGCGTGGGCACGCCGGCGATCTCCAGCGGCAGGTCGATATTGTCGTGGACATTGCGCGCGTGGATTAAATTGAAATGCTGAAAAATCATGCCCATCTGTTGGCGCTGGCGACGCAGCTGCGCCAGGCTCAGCTGCCCGATATCGCTGCCGTCAACCAGAATGCGCCCAGACGAGGGGCGCTCCAGCCGGTTAAGGCAGCGCAGCAGGGTGCTTTTGCCCGCGCCGCTGCGTCCGAGAATGCCGAAAATGGCGCCTGTCTCAATTGTCAGCGTCACTTCCGTTAAAGCCGCCGCTGTCGTGCCGGGATAGTGTTTGCTCAGGTTCTCAATCTTAATCATGTTTTTCATCCGTCACCGGGATCACCGAGCCGTTATAGTGCTGACGAATAAAGGCCGCCACCTGCGGAGAGGTGAGATCTTTCGCTAGCGCCAGCACGCGCGGATCTTTCGCCAGCTGTGGCGTGGTGACCAGCAGGTTGGCGTATGGGTTGTGCCCGGCCGACTCCAGGCCCAGCGCATCTTTCGCCGGGGTCAGGCCTGCCTCCAGCGCATAATTGCCGTTGATTACCGCGGCGTCCACATCGTCCAGCGAGCGCGGCAGCTGCGGCGCCTCAATCTCAATAATTTTGATCTGCTTCGGGTTCTCGCTGATATCTTTCGGCGTCACCAGCGTCGAACCGGCTTCACCCTGCGCATTGAGACGGATCAGCCCTTTATCCTGCAATAGCCAGAGCGCCCGGCTCAGGTTGGTGGGGTTGTTCGGCACCGCGATGCTGGCCCCCTGCGGCAGCGCCGTCAGGCTTTTTACCCTGTGTGAATAGATGCCGAGCGGCTCAACGTGTACGCTGGCGACAACGTCGAAGGTTTTGCCCAGCGCCTTCTCCTGATCTTTCAGGTAGGGCAGATGCTGGAAGTAGTTGGCGTCGACATCCCCGGCGGCCAGCAGCTCATTGGCGTTCACGCCGCCGCTCAGTTCGATCACGTCGAGATCGAGTTTCGGATCGAGCTGCTTCACATACTCCAGAATCTCGGCGTGCGGTACCGGATCTGCGGCGATGCGCAGCGGCGCGGCGTGCAGGCTTTGGGCGATCAGCAAAGAGAGTCCGGCAAGCGTTAGCGCAGTCTTGTTCATGATTATTCCCTGTCAGTGATTAAGAAGAGGTGTGCTCAGGATAGAAACGCTGCGCCACGTCTGGGTGCGAGCGCAGTCGTCCTTTGAGATAGTTCCAGCCCACTTCTCGCAGCAGCGGGTTGAGCGGATCGCTGGCTGGCCCCTGCGCCAGCCGCGCCAGCGACGGCGGAAGCTGATAAACTGGCACCACCGCATCCAGCTGCGCGCCGAGAAAAAAGGCGATGGAAAGGCGTTCCCGTTCGGCCTGCGGCGATACTACGCGATGTACGGTGGCGCGCAGATAGCCGTTGGTCGCCAGCTCCAGCAGCTCGCCGATATTCACGACAAAAGAGCCCGGCAGCGGCGAGGCCGCCACCCAGCTATTGGGCGTCAGTTCGACTTCCAGACCGGCCTGGTCATCCTGCAACAGCAGCGTCAGAAAGCCGGAATCTTTATGCGCGCCGACGCCCTGACGCGATTCGTTGGCGGCGCGTCCCGGATAGCGGATCAGCTTGATATGTTCATTAGGGCGGGCGCCGTAGAGCGTGTCGAAGGCGTTGCGCGGCAGCCGCAGCGCTTCGGCGAAGGCGCGCAGCAGTTCCAGCGCCACGCGCGTCATCTCCCGCTGCCAGCGGGTCACTACCTCGCGCAGCGCTGGCAGCGCCTGCGGCCACTGGTTCGGCCCCTGCATCCGCTGCCAGGCGGGAGAATCCGGCGTTACCGGCAGCGCTTCGCGTTCGGCGCCGATATCGAACTGTTCGCGGAAGTCAGGCTGGCTGCGGGTGATCTCCACGCCTGACAGGTTGTAGCCGCGAAAGTGGGGCGAGTTAGCCATCTTTACCTTTAGCTTCTCTTCCTGCGGCAGGGCGAAAAAGTCGCGGGCGACGCGCTGTACCTCATCGAGCAGAGCCTGCTCAATATCGTGGTTGACCAGGTAGAAAAAGCCGACGTCGCGCGCAATCTGGCCCAGACGATCAATGGCCTGCGTGCGCTGCGGCGCCTGGCGGGTAAGCTGCGCGAAATCGATAATCGGAAGCGCTAAAGAAGGTGAATGGCTCATGGTATTAACCCCGGTGGTATTGGTTAAAATTACAGTGCCATTCCCCCCGACGCTTCACTACCAAGTTATTCTGCTATCGATATGCAAAGCCTGGATATTTATCACCCCAGGGCTGAAAAAACGCCGCCGCGCCCGGAGAGCGGGCGCTTGTAAAAGGCGGCTACTGTAGCGGCCAGCCAGGAGCGGACATATGCCTGTGTCCGCCTGTCGATTGCCAGCTTCATCGGTTGCAGGCTTACTCCCTGATTCGATGAGAGGGTTCTTTCAGGAAGTTGATGATTGCATCGAAAGCCTGCCAGCGGCCCGGCTCCATCAGAATCATGTGCGTGCCGCCACCAATCTCTATCCAGCGCCGCCAGGCGGCGTTATCGAAGCGCTTAAATAGATCCTGCATCATATCGACCCGTACGTCTTGATCCCACTCGGCGTGAACGAGCAGTACCGGTGCGGTAATCGCGCTCGGGTTATAGAGCGGCCGGTTGGCGAGCCAATGCTCACGAACATCCTGAATAGCTCCACCAGGGGCTCGGATGGTACCCGGCTCGGCAGCGCCCGGATCGGTAGAGGCCGTTACCGTCGCCCACTGTTCGAACCAACCGGGCGGCAACAAGCCTTCTTGCCGGTCGGCTGGGACACCTGCCAGCCACGCCTCGCGAAAGGCGTCGACATGTATCAGACGCCACGCTGTCAGCGGCTGTCCGGCATCGATGCGCAGGGGGCGATTCGATAGCCATAGCGGTGCCACCAGCACAAGTTTTTCAATATATTTGCTATGCCGTTCGGCATATATCCCCGCGACCGAACCTCCCCATGACATCGCTACGATGCTGAGGCGATCAATGCCATTCCCGGCGAGAACATACTCAACCGCTGAGGCAAGATCACGCGCCGCGACCCGTGCTGGCGTCAGGGGGGCGGCGGTGTCAGGCGGCGCCGCCATGTCAGACGGGCGGGTCGAACCGCCATAACCGCGGGCATCTACCGCCCACACGTCGAATCCAGCCGTGGCCAGCGCATCCATGAACGATATATCATCCACAGGAACATCGAACAGGCTCTCGCTGGGGAAAGTGGCACCGTGTATCAACATCAACGTCGTACCCGAACTGGGGCGGCCGATGTCGCGCCGGCGCCTGCGGAGCAGCTGCAACTGGATGCCAGCGGTATCACTGTCGATGAGGTAAGTTTCGCGTAGCAGTACGCCGTTGGTATTGTCGTTCATGACCGGGTCCCCTGAATGAATTGCCAATTGAAGCCGTGAGACTGTCGGCTGACTTTGCCAACAGAGCTATCTCCGAAGTGAGTAGTGAAAACCAGCGCGTCGAGTTCGGCAGCGAGTTGCATGGCCTTGTGACGGGACTGCTGTGCCGCCTCTGGAAACTCGCAATAGACTGAGTTGGTCTCCGGGCGACGGAACTGGAGCGGATGATGCATGATGTCGCCCCAGAACAAAGCAGTTTCACCCCGAGAGGTCACTGAGATGGAGGCATGATCGATACTGTGGCCAGGCGTGGAGTGGAAACGGAAGCCTTCGATCAGGGTATTATCCACCTCGATGCGTTGATCCAGACCTGCCTCGACGATGGGCATGACGCTATCTTCGAAAACGCCGCCGAGTGGATGGCGACGCGGCGTGCCGAGTCCTGCCTGCCGCTGGATTTTTGCCACCGCCGCCCGCTCGCGGGAAAGCGCCAGATTGTAGCGATATTCGCGTTCGGAAAAGACGTAGCGGGCATTGGGAAAAGTCGGTACCCATCGTTCGCCTTGTAACCGGGTGTTCCATCCCACATGATCGGCGTGAAGATGGGTAAGCAGGACAAAGTCCACCGTTTCAGGCGATACGCCGATCGCCTGCAAACGCGCCAGGAAAGGCGCTTTGAGCTGGTGAAACAAGGGTGCCGTTGGGCGTAACTTGTCATTGCCGGTAGCAGTATCAACCAGGACGGTGTGAGTCGGCGTCTGTACCACCCAGGCGTGAATGCTTTGCCGAAGCAGGCCGTTCTCAGAATCGTAACTTCGCTCACCCCAATGAGTTGCATCGCCGATCAGTTCCTCTGAATCATCTTCCGGGAAGAGCTGGCTGGCCTCTACTGCATCAAGCGCTAATTCTGGCACCTTGATGATCCGTACATCCCCGACAAGAAAGGTCTCTTGAGTCGTCATGATTTTTTCCCGTTGACTGATAATGAAAATCAGCGTACTACTGGAAATATCATTAACCAAATCGATTCAAATAATGTTGCAAATCGACCATTTCGATTTAAGAAGCTTCGACCTGAATCTCCTGATCGCCTTTGACGCGCTAATGCGCGAGCGGAGCGTCACTCGGGCTGCCGATCTTTTGAAAATCCGTCAGCCAGCCATGAGCCACAGCCTGTCGCTGTTGAGAACGTTATTTCAGGATGAACTCTTTGTGCGTGTCGGGACAGTTATGCAACCGACCGCGCGCGCTTTAGCGCTGGCCGAGCCGGTGGAGCAAGCGCTCAGTATGATGCAGACGGTTATTCATGCCCGTTCGGAGTTCGATCCCTCGACTGACCAGCGTATCTTTCGCATGGGATTCTCCAGCGAGGTGGAGCTACTGCTGATGCCGGAGCTCGCCTTACGCCTGCGTCAGCTGGCGCCGGGGGTGAAGCTACATGGCCGCCCGGTGCAGCAGCGCGATGTCTACCGTATGCTGGATGACCGGGTGTTGGACCTGGCAATCGGCTGTTTTGACAGCCAGGCGATGCGTTATCGTCAGCAGCTCTTGTTCGGACAGTCGCTGAGTTGCGTTTTCCATCCTGACAAGATGGCATTCAAATCGGCGATTCCCCTTGAAGATTACCTGAGCCTGCCGCATGCGCTGGTAAGCCTCAGCGAAAGCTTACACGGTTGTCTCGAATCGGCACTTGATGCGATAGGCGGAAAACTCAACGTGGTTGCAACCTCGTCGGAATTTCTCGGTGTACTGGGCATGGTCGCGAGTGCGCCGTTGATTGCCACGTTGCCAACGCGGATGGCAAGACGCTACGGTGAGGCGTTTGGCCTGCGGGTCGTGCCGGTGCCAATGATACTGACGCTGCCCGACGTGTCTCTGGTTTGGACGGCGCAGGAGGATAACCATCCCGCCTCACGATGGTTGAGGGGAGAAATCAGCAGCATTCTGGGCAGGATGCCGCCATGAATACAGCCAATCATTATTGGGGTGAATCGCCATCCTGATATGCCTTCTGCAGAAATGAATGTCGTTATCCCAGCTAAAAACGAAATCAACGAACGGCCAGCCTGCGACCTGGCCGAAACACTTTTCCCGCAGGCGGTATTTCTCCATCATTGTTTGCCGCTGCGTTCGTAAAGCGGGGGGCTTGTAAAAGGCGGCGACTCTGTACTACTGTATGTAAACACAGTAAAAAGGTCATGTCCGCCACAGAACGTCAGCGCAGGCATCCGTAAAAAAAAGCGATAGACAATGTTCGCACTGGTTGATGTGAATAATTTTTATGCCTCCTGCGAGATGATTTTTCGTCCCGATCTGGCTGACAGGCCGGTGATTGTGCTCAGCAATAACGATGGCTGCGTGATCTCGCGCAACGCCCTTGCGAAGCAGGCGGGGATCGCCATGGCCGCGCCTTACTTTATGATTCAGGAGAGCGTGCGCCAGCATGGCATCGAGGTATTCAGCTCCAACTATGCGCTGTATGGCGATATGTCCAGCCGGGTGATGAGCCTGCTTGAAGAGCTGGCGCCGCGCGTGGAGATCTACTCGATCGACGAGGCGTTTATCGATCTGCACGGCGTCAGCCACTGCATGTCGCTGGAGCAGTTTGGCCATCAGCTGCGCGATCGGGTGCGCAAAGAGGCGCATCTGAAGGTTGGCGTCGGCATCGCCTGCACCCGAACGCTGGCGAAGCTGGCGAACTACGCGGCCAAGCGCTGGCCTCAGCTCGGCGGCGTGGTCGATCTTTCCGACAGCGCGCGCCAGCGCAAGCTGCTGGCGCGCGTGCCGGTGGAGGAGGTGTGGGGCGTGGGACGGCGCATCAGCCAGCGGCTGCGGCAGCTGGGCATTGAAACGGCGTTGCAGCTGGCGGAAAGCCCTGCGCCGCTGATCCGCAAGCACTTCAGCGTGGTGCTGGAACGCACCGTGCGCGAGCTGCGCGGCGAATCCTGCCTGGCGGCGGAAGAGGTGCCGTCGGCGAAGCAGCAGATCGTCTGCTCGCGCTCGTTCGGCAGCCGCACCGACGACTATCAGGCGGTACGTCAGGCGGTGTGCGCCTGGGCGGAGCGCGCGGCGGAGAAACTGCGCAAGGAGAAGCAGTATTGCCGCCAGGTGGCGGTGTTTCTGCGCACCAGCCCGCACGCCGCCGATGGCCGCTACTACGCAAATCAGGCGAGCGGCCAGCTGCTGACGCCCACTAACGATACACGCGAAATCATTCGCCTCGCCACCGAAGGGCTGGATCGCATCTGGCGCGACGGCTATCGCTATATTAAAACCGGCGTCATCCTCAGCGATTTTTTCAGTCAGGGCGTGGCGCAGCTTGACCTGTTTGATGAGCACCGGCCGCAGGCCAACGGCGAACGGCTGATGAAGCTCATGGATGAAATCAACCAGCGCGGCAAAGGGAAGCTCTGGTTCGCCGGGCAGGGCATCGTCAAGCCCTGGGCGATGAAGCGCGAAATGCTGTCGCCGACATGGACGACGCGCTGGTCAGATATCCCGGTCGCGCGCATTAAATAAGGCGGTCCACCGGCCATTCCCGCCTTGATAAAGAAAAAACTGCAGTATATTACTGCCTGTTTTTAAATTCCTTTTTCTGCCGGACTGTTTATGCCAGTCACTGGGCAGGTTACTTTATTATCTTAAGTACATCAGCGTTTTCTTTTCTGGATAACCTGTTCGGTAAAATCCGCCCGCCAGTTTAACTCTGTTGTCTTCAGGCTGAATGGCGAAGCTAATAAGCGAAGCGGACATCTGTCAGTTAGTCTGATTTTAACGCTTCGTTTTTTATTTTTTGCTTAATAAATCACAGGGTCTATGCTTAATTACTGAGTGAGCGGCAGACGACATAAGATTTTATGCTCCTGCCGTATTATGGAAGTTAAATTTATTCTTTAGTTTTAGTTGAAGAGAGGTATTTATGGCTGAGCATCGCGGTGGTTCCGGTAATTTCGCATAAAATCCTGAGAAAGCTTCTGAGGCGGGCAAAAAAGGCGGTCATAACAGCGGCGGCAACTTCGCTAATGACCGGGAAAAAGCGTCCGAAGCCGGTAAAAAAAGGGGGGCATAACAGCGGTGGAAATTTCGCTAATGATCGCGAGAAGGCGTCTGAAGCCGGTAAGAAAGGCGGCGAAAACAGCCACGGTGGCGGCCGTCAGGGTGACTGACAGCAGGGCGGTGCCTGCTGAATAACACCGTTATCGTTATTTAGAACTTTCATAATGGCTGTTATTCAGGGCGCTGCTATATAAAAGTGGCTGGCCGGGGGGAATAATTCCTCCCGGCTCAGTGATATTTGTTTATTATGTAATCCCGCCCCCGACTTATATCCAGGGAAGAAGTAA
This sequence comes from Mixta sp., assembly GCF_024610815.1. Lineage (NCBI taxonomy): Bacteria > Pseudomonadati > Pseudomonadota > Gammaproteobacteria > Enterobacterales > Erwiniaceae > Mixta > Mixta sp. The sequence continues at coordinate 12,507 of NZ_JANION010000204.1, read as the reverse complement.
ATAATTTCCACCATCGTTCCGTAATAAACTATGTTTAGTTCTGTTATTCCTTCGCTCTGCTTATTTCCTCATTTGACGGGCATCGTTTTTTACTTAGTGATCGGCAGGAGACATTTCTGGGCGAAGTTGCCTTCCGGGTACTGATTGCCTGTGTCATGGTATTCAGCTTTCTGAAGATACCGGCCGTCGCGGCATACGTCAGCTTTCGCTGTTTGAACTGGTTATAAAGCCGGGCCGGCAGGCATCCCCTGTCACGGATGCGTTATTTTAAGATCGTGTTATCACCGCTTCTGTGAGCACGTTTTCTGGTTTTTTTTGCACGCCGGTACTCTTCAAGATAAGGCAACACCTCCATGACAAAAATGCCCGTAAGCACGGCAATGATATAGCCTGTCGGTAAAGGATCTGCTCTCAGCTTCAGTTCAAACCGGGCAGGTTCGTCGCCGGAACCGAACAGCGCCAGAAACTGCGGCCAGTGTCTTGAAATCACCAGCAGAAGTGCCATCAGGGGGACCATTTCCAGAAAACTGTGTATATGCTGCTCAACGGGGGAAACGCGCCTTGCAGTCACGGCGTAGCTGACATCCCACAGAGCCGTTACTTCATGACAGAAGAACATCACAATCATGAACGCAATGACCAGCGCATTCACATCCAGGAAGAGGGCTGACAGTAAAGGCAGGCCCATTTCTAAAAACATCAGGATATGGATATAGGTCTCTTTCAGACCGGTTGTTGATTCAATATCTGTTGCCCTGTGACAAAGCCAGTCGGCGAAACCGGCAATAAGCCATACAGGAAGGACGAAGTAGAGCAGCAGCAACATTTGTGGGTCGGAAGAATACATACACTATACCTACAGGATTGAAACAGAAAGCATAGGCATAGGGCGGCTATCCGCAAGTAACAAACAAATCACATGACTGGAATCAGGGAATGCTGACAACCTGTCTGCTGAATTTATCAGCTTTGCTGACATAAAACAGGCTATCCCGTTTCAGGCAAAGCAGACATATTATTGTACAACTTTGCAGCAGCGAGCATTTTGTTCCATGCTTATAACTTCTTTGCATTTAAAGTTAATAAGGGGAGATTATGTCTGAACTCTATCGCAGCTGCATCGAGTCCTGTTACATCTGCGCCGCAACCTGTGATTATTGCGCAACCTCTTGCCTGCAGGAAGAAAACCTGGAGATGATGCGCGAATGCATCCGAACGGACAGACAGTGCGCCAGCATCTGTCGACTGGCAGCCGAGTTGATGGCGATGGAGAGTGAATTTGCTGCCCGAATTTGTAAGATTTGCGCGGAAGTATGCCAGACATGCGGTGATGAGTGTGCCAGACATGAGCACGATCACTGTAAGAAATGCGCTGAAGCGTGTTACCGCTGTGCTGAAGAATGCCGGAAAATGTCAGCCTGACATATAACGCAGGCTGTTTTGTTGCGGCTTCCGTCAAAATCACAGTTACGCTTATTCCAGCAGTTACTTTGGAAAATATTTGTCCGGTAACTGCTTTCAAACATTTTTAAGTTCACGTTGATTTTCCATTCCATATAAATGGCGATATCTTCAGCCGGGCAATGAGCCTGCCTGAAGAGCTGGCGCCGCGCGGAGATCGACTCGATTGACGAGGCGTTTATCGATCTGCACGGCGTCAGCCACTGCATGTCTCTGGAGCAGTTTGGCCATCAGCTGCGCGCTCGGGTACACAAAGAGGCGCATCTGAAGGTTGGCGTCGGCATCGCCCGCACGCCGCCGATGGCCGCTACTACGCAAACCAGGCGAGCGACCAGCTGCTGACGCCCACTAACGATACACGCGAAATCATTCGCCTCGACACCGAAGGGCTGGATCGCATCTGGCGCGACGGCCATCGCTATGCTGGAGGCGAAGCCAGGCATCGGCGGCATTCAGACGCTGCTGGCGGCGGAACAGCTACGGCAGGGGACGTTGGTTCAGCTGTTGCCCGACTATCGCTGGGAGCCGCCCACGCTCTACGCGATCTATCCCACCAGGCGCTTTATACCGCTGAAGGCCCGGCTGCTGACGGACGCGTTAATCAGCAGCCTTCACAGCGTGAGCGGTATCATACCCCTTTAAACCCTGCCTTCAGGCGGCGCTGATGAAAGCGCACGTTTTGGGCAGCGGTGGCCGGAAAAGGCGGACGGCGCGCATTTGCTTCGCCCGCTACGCCTGGTGCTGTTGCAGAAAATGTTTTACCGCCCCCAGCATGCCGGAATCATTGCCGTAGGTGGCGATATCCACTTTCATATCCACATCAAACCAGGCGAGATGATGATGAATTTCATCGAGAAAGGTTTTTCTGGCGGTAATGCCGCCGCCGAGGAACAAACATTCGGGATTAAATACGTGCGACAGATTATAAATACCGGCGCAGAGATCCTGATAAAAAGTGGTAACCAACCGGTCGCAAACCGGATCGTTATTATCATAGCGCTCAAAAATCTCCTCGCCGCTGATCTCCTCCTGCGGCCGGCCGGTATGCAGGCTGTAGTTGCGCGTCAGCACCCGCATGGTGCAGGTGGTGTTCATCGTATAGTTCAGAACGCTGTCGCTGCCGGGCCGTGAAGTCAGCAGCGAACCAAATTCGCCAGCCCGACGCTGTCGGCCACGCACCAGCGCGTTATTGCAGAAGATCGCGCCGCCGATGCCGGTGCCGATGGTCATCATCAGAAAATCGGACATCTCCTGCGCCTTGCCCAGCCAGCGCTCCGCCAGCAGAGCGCAGTTAGCATCGTTCTCTACGCTGACCGGCAGCGAAGTCTTGTCGCGCAGCCACTGACCGATAGCGAAGCGGTCGAAGTCGCGGATGGCGCCGCCCATGGCGATATAGCCGCTCTCCGGGTCGACATAGCCTGGAATGCTGACGGCGACGCCTTCGCAGTCGCTGTTTTTTTGTAGCCACGCCGTGATACCGTCGAGAATCTCTTCGCCGGAGTGGTTCTCGATCCCTTTCTTATCTGTCGACAGCATCTCGCCTTTCTCGCTCACCACGCCCATTTTTAAAGAAGTACCGCCGATATCGAACGCTGCAATTTTCATTCACTCCGCTCCGTTGCCATATTCAGGTCGGCAGTGAGTATAGCGCAGCGGAAAAAGAGCCTGCCGCCGCTGCGCAGTACAGGAAAAATAAAACTGACAGGAAAGTACGCATCATCAGCGGCGGCATGACGCGGCAATGGAAAATAAAGGCGTAATGCAAAGACGTGTAAAGTTTTCCAGGCGGGAACGCGTTGGGCGTAAATCAGCGCCGGGGCGTTTTATCCGTAAAGAAAAAGGGCGTTCCGCTGGCAACGCAGGTGTGTCGGCAGACGGATTCTTTTATCATAGCGAACCGTCCGTTTCCATTGGAGAGAAGCATGAGTACGTTCGACACGCTGTTTAAGCAGGGCAAAGATATCGAAACCTTTATCAGCACCGGCACGCCGGAGCAAATTGCCGATTTGCGCCGCTGGCAGACGCTGCTGGAGAGCCAGACCGAGGCGGTGGAAAACGCCCTCGCGCCGGCGCGGCAGGCTGAAGGGCGCTTTCGCCTGCTGGTGGCGGCGGAAATGTGGTGCCCCGACTGTCATCGCAATATTCCGCCGCTGGCGCTGCTCTGTCAGCGGCTGCCCAACGTGGAAATGGCGATAATCACCCGCGACGAGGCGCAGCCCTTTACCGAATTGCTGGACGTTGAAAAGGTGAAGATTCCGTTTGTCGTGGTGCTGGACGCCAACTCGACGCCGCTGGGCGCCTTTATTGAACGTCCGGCGTCGGTGGTGAACGGCGGCGAGGCGCAGCTGGAGGCTTACCGTCGCGGCGATCTGCTGGCAGAGACCATCGGCGACATTACCGCGATCATCGCCGGTCTTTGACGGATGCGGCGGGGCAGGGAGGCCTCGCCGGAAAGGCGGCGGATGACGCTTTGCTCACCTGATCGAATCAGAGCAGGCTAACGTCAATGCCAATGCCAATGCCAATGCCAATGCTCTGCTGCGCATGGCGCACCGACTGACGCAGCGCTACCAGCTGCGCGCCCTGCAACATCACCACAAACGGCGAGTTCTGCTGAACGGTGTTTTGCAACTGTTGATAGCACGCCCGGCGTGTTTCTGTCTTGTTTGCTGCCGATAAAAAAACGCGGCCTGATCTAACCTGAACCCGCGTCGTCGACAGCGGGCGCTGGGCGTAACTGTCTGAAAAATCACCGTGGCATGATGTGGAAAGTCTTTGGCTTAACGGCTTTGCTACACTCTCTGCTGGATCTCCTAACGCAATCTGAGGTGAATAGTGAAAATTAAGAGTTACGCAGCGATGGAAGCCGGACAGGCACTGACTTTATATGAATATGAAGCGGAGTTGCTGAGCGCCGAAGATGTGGAAGTTGAGGTGGAATACTGCGGCGTTTGCCATTCCGATCTCTCCATGATCGACAATGAATGGGGCGTGTCGCAGTATCCGGTGATCGCCGGTCATGAAGTGATCGGGCGCGTTTCCGCGCTAGGCGACGCGGCCAAAAACAAAGGCCTCGCTATTGGTCAGCGCGTGGGCATCGGCTGGACCGCCAAAAGCTGCGAACACTGCGACGCCTGCATTAACGGCGACCAGGTCAACTGTCTGAACGGCAGCGTGCCGACCATCGCCAACAAGGGCGGCTTCGCCGAAAAGCTGCGCGCCAACTGGCAGTGGGTGATTCCGCTGCCGGAAAAACTGGATCCGGCCACGGCGGGTCCGCTGCTGTGCGGCGGCATCACCGTATTCAAACCGCTGCTGATGCATAACATCACCGCCACCAGCCGCGTCGGCGTGATCGGTATCGGCGGTCTGGGCCATATCGCGATTAAAATTCTGCACGCCATGGGCGCGGAAGTGACCGCCTTCAGCTCATCGCCGGCGAAGAAGCAGTCAATTCTGGATATGGGCGCGGATCATGTGGTGAACAGCCGCGACCCGGAAGCGCTGAAGCAGCTGGCGGGGCAGTTCGATCTGATCCTCAGCACCGTGGCGGTCGATCTTGACTGGCAGCCATATTTTGCGGCGCTGGCGCCGCGCGGCAACTTCCATACCGTGGGCGCGGTGATGAAGCCGTTCGAAGTTTCCGCCTTCAGCCTGATCCTCGGCGACCGCGCGGTCACCGGCTCCTCCACCGGTTCGCCGGGCCAGCTGCGTTCGCTGCTGCGCCTCGCGTCGCGCACCGATATCGCGCCGAAAGTGGAATTTTTCCCGATGTCGAAAATCAACGAGGCGCTGGATCACGTTCGCGCCGGTAAAGCCAACTACCGCGTGGTGCTGAAAGCGGATTTCTGATGCGTTAAACGCCACGAAAAGTAAGCAAAAAAGCGGCGATCATCGCCGCTTTTTTTATGCCTCAGGCGTCGGGGCTCACCTGCCAGCGCTGCTGCGCCTGACGCGCGCGCTGTCGACGCAGCTTCAGCCGCCAGAACAGCGCCAGCAGCAGGAACCAGAGCGGCATGGCGCACAGCGCGGTCAGCGTATCGCGGTCGAACACCATGATCACCAGCGAAAAGAGAAAGAACGCCAGGCTCAACCAACACATCGCTACGCCGCCCGGCATCTTAAACGACGAGCGTTGATGCAGATCGGGCCGCCGTTTGCGGTACACCAGGTAAGCCACCAGGATCATGCCCCAGCTGTAGATCACCAGAATCGCCGCCAGCGTCGAAACGATGGTGAACAGGGTGACGACGTTGGGCACCAGGAACAGCAGCAGCGTGCCGCTCAGCATGCAGAAGCAGGAGAAAAGCAGGCTACGCACCGGGATCGCCGTGGCGCGGGAGAGAATGCGGAACTGCCGATGGGCATGTTTCTCCAGCGACAGGCCGTACAGCATGCGGGTGCTGGAGTAGACGCCGCTGTTGGCGGAGGAGATCGCCGAGGTGAGGGCGACGAAGTTGATCAGCGCGGCGGCGGCGGGCAGGCCCGCTTTGTCAAACAGCGTCACAAACGGACTGGTCTCCGCCGAGACGTGCGGCCAGGAGGTCACCGCGATAATCACCACCATCGACAGCACATAGAAAATAATAATACGCAGCGGAATGGCGCGAATGGCGCGCGGCAGAATTTTTTCCGGCGTTTTGGTCTCCGCCGTCATGGTGCCAAGCAACTCCACGCCGGTGTAGGAGAAGATAGCGATCTGGAAACCGGCGAAAAAGCCCACTACGCCGTGCGGCATAAACACCGCCGGTTCGGTCAGGTTGCCTAGCGAGGCGCGCACGCCGTCCGGCGAGGTCCAGCCGGTCACCACCATCCAGAAACCGGTGAGGATCAGCGCCACGATGGCGATCACCTTGATAATCGCGAACCAGAACTCCGCTTCGCCGAACATCTTCACCGACAGCAGGTTAAACATAAACAGCAGCGCAAGGGTAAACAGCGCCGGAACCCAGGGCGAGAGATCGGGCAGCCAGTACTGCACGTAGCCGCCGCACACCACCACATCGGCGATGCAGGTGACCACCCAGCTCAGCCAGTAGGACCAGCCGAGAAAAAAGCTCGCTTTCGGCCCAAGATAGTCGGAAACGAAATCGGCGAATGAGCGGTAATCCAGGCGCGTGAGCAGCAGCTCGCCCATGGCGCGCATCACCATATACATAAAAAACCCGACTACCACGTAGGTGATCAGAATCGAGGTGCCGGATACGGCGATGGTTTTGCCTGCGCCCATAAACAGGCCGGTGCCGATCGCGCCGCCCAAAGAAATCAGCTGAATATGCCGTTCACTCAGGCCGCGATGCAGTTTTTGCGGCGCATCATCCTGCGCGCCGGACGCGGACGAGCGCGGGGGGTGTTTTACGGTCATGGCATCTCCTTTTTTGACGTCTGACCATGAAGCGAATGGAGGTTTTCATCGGGCAATAGATCACCTTCCCTGATATATCGCAGGGAACAGGCGCAGCAGAGCTGCCGAAAGCACGGTGGACGGGCCCGATGACAGGCGATAAACATCACATTACAGCTGGCAGTGGATGCAACTTATTGAAACAGAGAAGAACCTCCTGGCGTTGGGCAAAATCGACGGCGATGGCTGCCCGGATAGCTTCAATGCTGGCCGTCGGAATTTACATTGTCAACCGTGTAAACTAACGAAAAATTAACTTTTTGATCACTTTCAAGGTTCTGAAAAATCAGCAAAAAATTGTTTTATGCATAAATAGTGCATAAAAAATGCATAAAAGCGAAGCGCTTATGGCAACGCTGAAAAGTAACTAATTATTCACCTCTGTTGCGATTGCTTTACGCAAAAACAATTTTTTCCGCGTCGCAGGGAAATCCGCAGACGATAATTAATGATAAATTCATCATCGCATAGTGATATGCGGGTCATTTCCACGGTTTAACAATATAAATAACTTTGTTCAAAAAGGTTTGTTATGGAAAAGCTATCTTACGCGTCAGAAAGCGGTACATCGGCCTGGAACACCTACCTTCAGCAAATTGACCGCGTTGCCCCTTACCTGGGCGAACTGTCGCGCTGGATCGATACGCTGCGCCATCCGAAACGCGCGCTGATCGTTGATATCCCCCTACAGATGGACGACGGCACCATTCGCCACTTCGAAGGCTTCCGCGTTCAGCACAATCTTTCTCGCGGTCCGGGCAAGGGCGGCATTCGCTATCATCCTGACGTGGACCTGAATGAGGTGATGGCCCTCTCCGCATGGATGACCATTAAATGCGCCGCCGTCAACCTGCCGTACGGTGGGGCGAAAGGCGGCATCCGCGTCGATCCTTTCTCGCTCTCCGAGGGCGAGCTGGAGCGTCTGACGCGTCGCTACACCAGCGAAATCGGCCTGATTATCGGGCCGCAGCGCGATATCCCGGCGCCGGATGTCGGCACCAACGGCAAAGTGATGGCCTGGATGATGGACACCTACTCCATGAACCACGGCACCACCATCACCGGCGTGGTGACCGGCAAGCCCATTCACCTCGGCGGCTCGCTGGGCCGTGAAAAAGCGACCGGTCGCGGCGTATTCGTTACCGGACGTGAAGTAGCGGGACGCGCGGGCATCGGAATCGAAGGGGCGAAGATCGCCGTCCAGGGATTCGGCAATGTTGGCAGCGAAGCCGCCCGCCTGTTCGCGGAAGCGGGCGCGCGCGTGGTGGTGATTCAGGATCATACCGCCACGCTGTTTAACGCCGACGGCATCGACCTGCATGCGCTCAGCGAGTGGCAGAACCGCCACAAGCAGATCGCCGGCTTCCCTGGCGCGAAGAGCATCGACAGCGAAGCGTTCTGGACCACGGATATGGATATTCTGATCCCGGCGGCGCTGGAAGGGCAGATTACCCGCGAGCGCGCTGAAAAACTGCGCTGCAAGCTGGTGCTGGAAGGCGCTAACGGTCCGACTTACCCGGACGCGGACGATATTCTGAAGGCGCGCGGCATTACCGTGGTGCCGGACGTGATCTGCAACGCCGGTGGGGTAACGGTCAGCTACTTCGAGTGGGTGCAGGATATGGCAAGCTTCTTCTGGAGCGAAGAGGAGATCAATGCGCGCATGGACAAGATCATGACCGAAGCGATGGTGCATGTCTGGGACAAAGCGGCGGAGAAAGAGTGTACGTTGCGTACCGCCGCCTATATCGTCGCCTGCGAACGCATTCTGATGGCGCGTAAAGATCGCGGCATCTATCCAGGCTGACAGGCTGCAAGCCGCGCGCGACCCCGTCGCGCGCGGCTTTTTGGCTAGCGGTGTGAACGACGCGCTCTGACGAGGCGCAGCCGCCGGACAAAAAACAGCACATCTTCACGCAGCCAGAGGCGGCGCGGAAGCGGATCGTGATTCAACGCTTCCGGCAGCGCGATGCCCTCAATGGCGCCGCGATTGCAGATCGCCCGAATAAAATCGCTTTCTTTCATGCCGACGCAGCGGGCGAATTCCAGCGCGGTAACGTGTAAGCGGCCCATCGTTTTCTCCTTAAGCCTGTTCAGGCAATCATTAATAAAATTTGGCTTAAGAACATCTTTTCTCCTTACAGAGGCGGCAATATTGATCTGCATCAGGAGGGATAACGATTAAAGGTAAATTTCGCTAACCGTTTCGCTTGTTGCTGGCAGCGGGCCGCACCGAAAAGGAGAAGGGTGAATCCGCCGCAAGGCGGTGGCGGAAAAGGCAGGAAGCGTTCAGGTGATATGCATAATCGCGCCGGGCGCTTTCAACATCTGAAACAGCGCCTGCTGGCTGGCGTCGGTGGCGTCGCCGCACTCCCAGCCGTGCCTCCAGGTGAGATGATGAATATGACCCAGCTGACGCCACAGGGCGATGGCGGAGGCCGCCAGCGCGCAGGTGTCGTCGCTCTGTAAACACTCCACGGTGGTATAGCTCCCTTCGTCCAGCGCATTAATAAACACCTGGGTCGCGTCGGACGGAAACACCGCGCGCAGGTCGTCCAGCATATCAGCGCTGACAGGACGGGAAAGCCGCAGAATAAAGGTTGATGAAGACAAAATGACTCCCTGAATGCCGTAGATATGCATCGCACAGGACTGGTCGATGTCCGCAAAAGCGGAATGTTTTTATTGTACTACGTCAGCGGACAACGGGGAGAATGTTGTGTGGGAATAGCCTTAGCTGTCGCCAGGCTGGCCGCCGCGAAACGCGCGCCGCCATTCGCTGGGACTAATATCGAAGCGGGCCTTGAAACGCTGACGAAAGGAAACGGGCGAGTGGAAGCCCGACAGCTGCGCCACCGCTTCGATGCTGTGATCGGTTGTTTCCAGCAGCGCCTGGCTACGCCGCAGACGCTCCGTATCCAGCCATTCGCCGACGGAAATGCCCGTCGCCTTAATAAAGTGACGGGTAAAGGTGCGGCGGCTCATATTGACCAAACGCGCCAGCGAGTCGAGATTATGCGGCTGGTGAAGATGATTCCGCAGGTAATCCAGCAGCGCGTTGATTTTACTGTCACGCGTATTTTCCGGCACCGGATGTTCAATAAACTGCGCCTGGCCGCCTTCACGATAGGGCGCCACCACCATGCGTCGGGCGACGCGATTAGCCGCCGCGCTGCCGTACTGCTTGCGCACCAGATAGAGGCAGCAATCGATGCCGGCGGCGGTGCCCGCCGAGGTGATCAGCCGCTCGTCATCCATATAGAGCGCGTTGGTATCCAGCTGGACGGCCGGAAAGCGTTCGGTGAAGTCACGCTCCAGCTCCCAGTGCGTCGCCGCGCGCCGGTTGTCCAGCAGCCCTGCGTAGGCCAGCACATAGGTTCCCAGACAGAGACCCACCACCTGCGCGCCGCGCCGGTGAGCGGCGATCAGCGCGTCAAAAAGGGCCTGCGACGGTCTTTCAGTAGGATGATGCCAGTAGGGTACGATGACGATATCCGCCGTCTCCAGCGTCTCCAGCCCGCGTTCTACATTGACCGACATGCCGATATCAGACTGCACCATGCCGATTTTTTCCACGCAGATAAGCAGCTGAAACAGCTCCGGCTGCGGCATCGACTGGCCAAAAATAATGCAGGGAACCGAGAAATGAAATGGGCTGAAACCCTCAGTAGCGATTACCGCGACGGATGGAGCGGGCATAACACTTTTCCAGTTGTCGCGCCGCTTCACTCACGGGCGAGGGCGCAGAAACATATAGCCGCAGACGCAGCTGCGGCGACGGTTAAGGTATGCGGACAACGGCAGTCAACAACGCGCGACTCAAAAATAACAGCTTTCGCCGTCCGCCGGGATGCGCAGGCACGCCTGGAGACCCTGCTCGCTGGCGTATTCACGCAGTTCGTCACGGCTCAGAATGCAGTGATTCACCGCTTCCATATGCGACGCCACGATAGTCGCCTGCGGCAGCGCCTGATGTGTACGCAGTATATCCTCTTTGCCCATGATAATGGCGCCGATATGGTCAACCTGAGCAAAACCGGCGTTCACCACCACCACATCAGGCCGCCAGGCGTTCAGGCTGTCGATATAGGGTTTAACCCAGATGGTGTCGCCAGCGATATAAAGCGTTTTTTCATCAGGATGCTGGAACACCAGTCCGCAGGCGTCGCCAAGTAGCGCGGCGATCTCCGGGTTGCTATAGGCCTCATCGCTGCCGTGCTGACCGTCGGTTTTGATAAGGGTGATGCCGGCAAACGTATTGCGTTCCTCTAACACCTGAATTCGGGTAAAACCCTGCGCGCGGATAAGCTCGGCGTCGGCAGCGTTCTGGGTAAAAATCAGCATATCTTTGGAGATATGCGCCGCTGCCGCCTCATCCCAGTGGTCGCGGTGAGTGTGGGTGACGATGCTCGCATCCACATCCAGCAGAGTTTCAAGCGGCAGCGGCAGCGCAACCAGCGGGTTACGCAGGTGCGAGCGTGCGGTGCCCGGAAAACCTTCCCAGGCCTCTTTGTCAGCCAGCATCGGATCGATTAGAAATTTTACCCCAGCGTAGTTAAGCAGCAGCGTGGCGTTACGAATTTGCGTCAGTTTCATCTTTCACTCCGGTTAAACATTATAGCGCGGGAGATTGCCTGTCGGGATGAAAGCAGTATAGGGAGGGGGAAAAGCGAGAGTGAGTAGCCTGATAGTCAAATAGCGATGGAATCGGGTCAATCCGCCCTCGCTGGCTGTGACAGCCCCAACGCAGTGGGGCTGACAGGCTTATTTATCGGCCCAGGCTTCGGTGGAGATGGTCAGAGCGATCTCATCGCTTACGGCCGGAATATACTGTTTCAGACCGAAATCGGAACGCTTCACGGTGCCGGTAGCGTCAAAGCCGATCGCCTGCTTTTTCATCATCGGGTGTTCGCCCTGTTTGTTCAGGGTGGCGTGCAGGGTCACAGGTTTGGTGACGCCTTTGATGGTCAGGTCGCCCTGGACATCATAGCGCTGGTTGCCCTTGCTGATGACGCGGGTACTGCGGAAAGTCGCCTGCGGATAAGTGCCGGTGTTGAAGTATTCGCCCGCCTTAAACTCTTTGTTCAGCGCATCGACATGGGTATCGAGGGTATCCATCGGCAGCGTCACTACAACCTTCGATTTTTCCGGGTTGGCGCTGTCAAACACCAGCGTGCCGGAGGCGTTAGAAATGTCAGCGGTAGGATGGGAGAAGCCAAAGTGTGACCAGCTCATGACCACGGAAGTATGTTCCGGGTTCAGCTGATAGGTTTGCGCGGCGGCGTGGCCGAACTGCGTCCACAGCGCCAGACTTAACGCCAGCGGCGCGGCGATTTTTTTCATGTTCGACATAACAACGATCCTGAAGTCACTAAAAAGGAATGTAAGTGTGGTCGCTGTTGGCCGGAACGGAAAGCAAAGATAATTGTTTTTGATTATCAAATAATTTGATGTTGGCGGACGGCAGGCGAGTTTGATATTGAGATAAGAAAACAGGCCAGTCGCTGACGGAGCAGAAGCTGGCCTGAGGCGCCGGGACAGGGGCGGAATCCGCGCCGCCGGTTAGCGGCCCGGCCCGCCGCCGTGAAAGTGGCCGCCGCCCGGTCCGCCGCCGCCATGTCCGCCGCCTGGGCCGCCCCAGC
>NZ_JANION010000202.1:0-4631 GCF_024610815.1 Mixta sp. | reverse complement strand
CTTCATAGGGTTGGTTGTATATGCCTTTGCAAAAATATATCTGTATTTTGTCCGTGACGTTCCCTTTCTGACATATTTGCCCGGGCTATATAAAATCATCAGAGGCGCTTCGTTTGGAGGTATAGTGGTTGGAATAGGTTGTTGGTACGTTTATTATCGAAATGAACATTCATAATGATCTTCAATAAGTTCAACCTAAACCTTAGGTGCGATGACTAAATATAAATTCTCCGCTCTCAAAAGCGGGGAGTTTTACTTTATAACCAGCACGTTATCTTCTTCGCGGCATATCTACTCCTCCCCGAGCAGCCGGATGATCAACTGGCCCGGCCCGGTGATCACTTCGACAACCGCTTCAGACGTGGACGAGGAGCTGCTGAACCGCTGCCTGGTGCTGACGGTGAACGAGTCCAGAGAGCAGACGGAAGCAATACACGCGCAGCAGCGGCGGGCGCAGACGCTGGAAGGCTTACTGGCGCAGTCGGAAAAGGGTTATCTGGCCCGGTTACACCGGAACGCGCAGCGGCGGCTGCGCCCGCTGAAGGTGGTGAACCCTTACGCGGAGCAACTGACGTTCCTGAGCGACAAAACGCGCACCCGGCGCGACCATATGAAATACCTCACCCTGATACAGAGCGTTGCGCTGCTGCACCAGTACCAGCGGACAGTGAAGCGGACGGAGCATCGCGGCAGCGTTATCGAGTATATCGAGGTGCAGCCGTCAGACATCCGGCTGGCGAACCGGCTGGCGCATGAGGTCCTGGGCCGGACGCTGGACGAGATGCCGCCGCAGACGCGGAAGCTGCTGCTGCTGATACAGGCGATGGTGCAGGAGACTGCGCAGCGGCAGAACTGCCTGCCTTCAGAGGTGCGGTTCACGCGGCGGGACATCCGGGCGTGGACGAACTGGAGCGACAGCCAGCTCAAGCACCACTGCCTGCGGCTGAGTGAAATGGAGTACCTGTTAACCCACGGCGGCAGTCGCGGTCACCTGCTGCGCTATGAGCTGCTGTGGGACGGCGGCAGCGGTGAGGAAAGCCACCTGTGCGGGCTGCTGAGCGTGAATGAAAAAGCCGGAGATGACGAAGGCGGTAAACGTAAGTTCGGGCCGGAAGAGAGTAAGTCCGCCTTAAGTTCGGGTCAGGTTCGGGATAAGTTCGGGCCGGGAAAATCGGCGTCAGGGCAGGCAGGAGAAGGCCCGGCGGGTGAAGCGGTTCGGGTTGCTGAAAACGCAGTAATAAGAGAGAAAAAGAAAACCCCGCTGCCGCCTTCGCCTTCGTCAGTCAGCCTTCCTTCTTAGCCGCCTGCCGCAGACAGCGCCCGTTCTGACAAAGGAGTGTCATCATGGCCAACCGCAAACCCCGTTCAGACCGCCTGCTTACCGTCGATGAAATCTACCGCCAGCCGGTTGGCCCGGCGTCCGACCCGAAAAGCCTGTATGCGCTGCTGCGGTTCGTGCGGTGGCGGCGGGAGCGCAACTGGTCAGAGACGACGCTGAAGGTGCAGACGCATCACAGTTATCGCTTTATCTGCTGGGCGGATGAACGGGGTATCCGGTACGCGGCGGAGGTGACCCGTCCGGTGCTGGAGAGCTGGCAGCGCTGGCTGTACGGCTACCGAAAAACGAACGGGGAGCCGCTGAGCAGCCGGACGCAGCGGACGGCGCTTCAGCCGCTTCAGGTGTGGTTCTCCTGGCTGACAAAACAGGGGCTGATACTGGCGAATCCGGCGGCGGACCTGGAGCTGCCGCGGCTGGAGCGGCGGCTGCCGCGCACGATACTGAGCGTGGAGCAGGTAGAAGACATCCTGGCGCTGTGCGACCTGACGACGCTTCAGGGCGTGCGCGACCGTGCGCTGATGGAGCTGCTGTGGTCAACGGGCATCCGGCGCGGCGAGGCGGCCAGGCTTGAGATATACAGCACGGACTTCGTGCGGCGGACGCTGAGCTTACAGGGCAAGGGAAACCAAGACCGGGTGGTGCCGGCGGGAGAGCGTGCGCTGTGGTGGCTTGAGCGCTACCTCAGCCAGGTGAGGCCGGAAATAGCTGTCACGCCAGGCTGCCGGGCGCTGTTCCTGGCGATGGACGGCGTGGCGGGGCTGACGGCGAACGGCATCACGCAGGCGGTGGTGCCGTACCTGAGAGCGGCGGGCATCGACAGGGGAAGCTGCCACCTGTTCCGTCACGCAATGGCGACGCAGATGCTGGAGAACGGCGCGGACCTGCGGTGGATACAGGCGATGCTGGGTCACAGGAGCGTGGAGAGCACGCAGATATACACGCAGGTGAGCATAAAGGCGCTTCAGGCGGTCCATGCGTCAACGCATCCGGCAGAGCAGCGGGACAACCAGAAACCAGACAGGATGGAGTAAAGGTGATGATAAGGTATATACTTGGTCAGTACTTAAGCAGAGTGGGAGAAAGAGCCATGCCTAAAGAAGCGGTGTTCACGATGAAGCTGGAAAGCTCGCTGCGGGAAGAGTTCATCGCCGCTGCGAAAGCCAGTGACAGACCGGCCTCGCAGGTAATACGCGAGCTGATGCGGGAATACATCCGTCGCCAGAGCGAGAGTCGGGCTTACGATACTTACCTGGCGCAGAAAGTGGAGAGAGGACGGCAGGATATACGAGCAGATAACGTTGTGAGCAACGAAGAGGCTGAAGCGCAGTTCGCCGCGCGTCGGGCAAAACTGGCGGGGAAAGCGTGAAGGTGCTGTGGGCGCAGGAGGCGCTCAACGACCGTACAGCAATATGGGATTACCTCGAGGAACGAAACCCGCTGGCTGCGGCGGAGATGGATGAGCGGTTCAGTGAAGCCGCGGCCAGGCTGGCAGAGCAGCCGCTGATGGGTGCGCCGGGAAAAATAGCGGGTACGCGGGAGCTGATACCGCATGAACATTACCGGCTTGTGTATGAGCTGGATGAAGAAGCCGGTATCGTCTGGATAGTGACGCTGATCCACACGGCCCGATGCTGGCCGCCGGTCTCGCCGGAAAGTTAGCAGAGTTAGCGGAGCCCTCTGTAAGCCGGGCTGTTCGCTGTGCGGCAGGGCGCGCCATCCGTGGCGCGATCTGCCTTCATCCTGTTCCGTGCGTCGCGGGGTAAATGGCCGTGCGGCGGCCGGTCCGCTGTGCAATATGCAGGTACGGGATGGCCGCCGCGCGTCCATTAACCATAATGCGGGAGATTACACGCACTCTCGCGATTCACACCTGACTCCTTCCTGAAACAACGTCATGCGCTCGTATGCGTATAATCTGCATTATGGCGTGCGCCCCGCGTTCAGCGCCGGGGTGCGGCCGCCATCCCAGGCGGCGTCAGCCGCGTCATCGCCGGTAAGTAACCCCCAGAGGAAGTCGGCCTGACGGCCTCCGCTAAAGGGCTTAATGCCCGCCCGGCGTCGTCTGTCTGCGACGGCTCGCACTGCGCTGCGCTGCGTTGCTCGTACCCGCCTCGCCAGCTTCCGCTTCCCACCCCGGCCTGGTGTGGCCATGCAAACCCGTTCGTTCCCTCAGCCTTCCGTGCCTCAGAGCGCTGTACAGCGCTTGCGGGCTTCGCCAGCCCGCGCCCGGCAGACGGTTCACCGGGTCACAGCAAGCTGTGACCCGGCTCCCGCCGCGCTGGACCGGTAATGACAGGGGAGAAGATGCTGTTAAAATGCGCAGCAGGATAACGCAGGGAAAGCGGAATGAAACGGATAAGGAAAGCCCTCACATGGATGCTGTGCGCGGTGATGCTCAGTGGTGCGGTAGCGTGTACGGGCGAAAAAGGCGCGTCGGGGCAAAAAGTTGTAGCTCAGGAAATGCCTCAGCCAGAATCATCTGTAAGTGGCGGAAAGAACAGGGAAAAAGCGGTTGCGGCGGCTGACTGTACAACGGAAGAAGTTGTTGTTGAGAATAATTTACTCGGCGGTAGTGAAGATGCTCAGGCTGCATGGATACGCCAGCATGGCGTCGATATGGCGACCTGTTCTGACAATCCGAGTGGGGCCGCATGTCAGAAAGCAATGAATGAACGTGATGCCGTAGGGTTGGCGCTTGCTACAGGTAGTGTTGCCCTGTTACCGGGTGGCGCTCAGGCTATGTGGGGTCTTGGAGCCGGTGCGAATGCAGGTATCAGTTGTCTGGCGGATAGCACGATAGATCCGGCGAATGCGGCTATTGCTGGCTGGGTGAACGTTATCAGCATGGGCAATGGCCTGGCGGGTACTGTTGGCTGGAATGCTGCGGGCGGTGCACTGGGTAACTGGCTGGATGATAAAGCTCCACTATCTGGAGCAATAACAAACGGTGTTGGTGCAGGCATTGGTTACGGTATAGGAAAGGGTATTTCTTGGGGGACTAATACAGGGGCAAACTGGTGGAAGGAGGGCTGGGATCCGAAATTCAATTCAACCTTACAGAAATATACAGAGATAAAAGGTGATTTTGGCATTTCGAAGGAAATGACACCAAGTAATTTCCCTGGTTTGATTGGTGATATTGGGGGAAGTATCACTTCAGAGTTAGGGGGGAAGTATACAGAAAAAAAATGAAGCAAGAGGGAAATAAGAAATGAGGTCAATATTACTTCTTGTTTTCTTTGTTTTGATTAGCATGCTTTCTATCTTCCTGACTGGTCTTGCTTTATATGCC
>NZ_JANION010000201.1:0-4000 GCF_024610815.1 Mixta sp. | reverse complement strand
AACTTAAATTTTCTTAAAAAATCCGGTTGTTTCCATCAGGTGAAATAAGCATAGGGAGAAATGCGCTATGAAAAAGAATGTGAACCGTACAAAAAAGGACTGGCACACTGCCGATATCATCGCCGCCCTGCATAAAAAGGGAACCTCTCTGGCGGCCGTGTCGCGTAAAGCGGGACTAAGTTCATCAACGCTGGCTAATGCGCTTAATCGTCCCTGGCCGAAAGGCGAATGGCTGATTGCTGAAGCGCTTGCCGTTCATCCTGCAGAAATCTGGCCCAGCCGCTATTACGACCCCAAAACGAATAAGCTGCTGGATCGCAAGAATCTTATCCGCTCTCGTCCCTGACGCCAGTCCTAAAAAAAACAGCCCCCGCAAAGCGGAGGCTGTTGTTCAGCATGATTCCCGAAAGAATACGCGATTCTATTCGCCTTTGACGCGCTCGATGCTGGCGCCCATTGCGATAAGCTTATCTTCGATATGCTCATAGCCGCGATCGATATGGTAGATACGATCCACGATCGTAGTGCCTTCGGCAATGCAGCCCGCCAGCACCAGACTGGCCGAGGCGCGTAAATCGGTCGCCATGACCTGCGCGCCGGACAGTTTTTCAACGCCGTGACAGATCGCCGTATTGCTTTCAATTTCCGCATGCGCGCCCATACGGATCAGTTCCGGGATATGCATAAAACGGTTTTCGAAGATCGTCTCGGTAATGACGCCGGTGCCTTCCGCCACCAGGTTCAGCAGCGTAAACTGCGCCTGCATATCGGTAGGGAAACCAGGATGCGGCGCCGTGCGCACATTCACCGCCTTCGGACGTTTGCCGTGCATATCCAGGCTGATCCAGTCTTCGCCCGTCTCGATATCCGCGCCCGCGTCGCGCAGCTTCGCCAGTACCACATCCAGCGTATCGGGCTGCGTCTTATGACACACCACTTTGCCGCCAGAGATAGCCGCAGCCACCAGGAAGGTGCCCGTTTCGATACGATCCGGCAGCACGCGATAAACGCCGCCGCCCAGGCGCTCCACGCCTTCGATAGTAATGCGATCGCCGCCCGCGCCGGTGATTTTAGCGCCCAGGGTGTTCAGGAAGTTGGCGGTATCGACAATTTCAGGCTCGCGCGCGGCGTTTTCAATCACGGTGGTGCCGGTCGCCAACGTCGCGGCGGACATAATGGTCACCGTCGCGCCGACGCTCACCTTATCCATTACGATATGCGCGCCCTTCAGACGCCCATTAACCGACGCCTTAACGTAGCCCTCTTCCAGCTTGATTTCGGCGCCCAGCTGCTCAAGACCGGTAATATGCAGATCGACAGGGCGCGCGCCGATGGCGCAGCCGCCCGGCAGAGAAACCTGCCCCTGGCCGAAGCGCGCCACCAACGGCCCCAGCGCCCAAATGGACGCGCGCATGGTTTTCACCAGTTCATAAGGGGCGCAGTAAACATCGACCTTGCTGGCGTCCAGATGCACCGACCCATTGCGCTCCGCTTTGACACCCAGCTGACTCAGCAGCTTCATGGTGGTATCGATGTCCTTAAGTTTTGGGACATTCTGAATCTCTACCGGCTCTTCAGCCAGCAGAGCGGCGAACAGGATCGGCAGCGCGGCATTTTTGGCGCCGGATATGGTTACTTCACCACTCAGCCGGGTCGGACCCTGTACACGAAATTTATCCATTGCAACTGCTCTCTGTTGTCAATACTCAAAAGGCTGTTGAATCGCGGGCCGTGTGCCGCGTCAACAGCTTAGAAACCGTTTAGCTTACGATCCCGCGCCCACTCTTCAGGTGTGTAGGTTTTGATCGAAACAGCATGGATACGGTTATCGGCAATATATTCCATCAGCGGCGCATATACCGT
Organism: Mixta sp.; assembly: GCF_024610815.1. Taxonomy (NCBI): domain Bacteria; kingdom Pseudomonadati; phylum Pseudomonadota; class Gammaproteobacteria; order Enterobacterales; family Erwiniaceae; genus Mixta; species Mixta sp. The sequence continues at coordinate 2,137 of NZ_JANION010000201.1, read as the reverse complement.
CTGTTGCTTTTTCACACGGCTCAGCTCGGCAAAAATTTCGCCTACGGCAATAACCTGAAAGTGACTGCCGTCGCCGCTTACGTGGACCTCAGTTAAAGGCAGTGCGTTCATCAGCACTGTCTGAATTTCGCTATTTTCCATGATTTTTCTGGATTCGGTTGATGATAAACAGGCTGTTATATTAGTTGAAAGCGCATTTATCTTAAACAAGCAAAAAGCCCCTGACGATGCAGGGGCTTAGACGGCAATCCCGTTTGGTCAGGCAGGATTATTAGCAGAAACAATGATCTGCTGTAAATTGTATAGCGTAATCAGGGAGTGTAATTTATCCGTGATGCCGCTAAAAACGGGGCGGGCTCCCTGCTGCTGCGCTATCTGGCGCAAATGCACCAGCAGCGCCAGTCCCGCAGAATCGACACGCTGCAGGCCAGAGACATCGATCGTCTCAATGTGCTGCATCACCTTTTCCCGTTGCTGCCACAGACCAATCAACGTCTCGCGATCGAGTTCGCCCTGCAGGAAAAGCGTTTTTGCCTCTACGTGCCAGCGCAGATCGTCAGCCATTGTTTTTCTGATCCAGCGTAATCGGCTGAGCCGCATAGTTTTTCAGCAGCTGCGTCAAACCATCAACGCCTTTGGTGCGCAGCGTGTCACTCCACTCATTTTGTTTGGTGGTAATCATGCTGATACCTTCTGCAATCATGTCATACGCCTGCCACTCGCCGGTGCGGCTGTTTTTACGCCACTGGAAATCCAGGCGCACGGGCGGACGGCCGTTAGGATCGATGATTGAGACGCGGATAGCGATAATGTTGGCATTGCCAAGCGGCTGCTCCGGGGCGATTTGGTAAGTCTGACCATGATAGAGCGCCAGCGCCTGGCCATACGCCTGCGCCAGGTAATCGCCGAACGCCTTGAAGTAGGCTTCGCGCTGCGCCGGCGTCGCTTCACGATAGTAACGGCCGAGCACCAGCGCGCCGGCATACTTGATCTGCACATAAGGCAGCAGTTCCTGACGCACGATTTCGCGCAGGTAGTTCGGATCCTGCTTGATTTTCGGCTGCTCATTTTTCAGACGGGTAAAAGTTTTTTGCGCCGCCTCGTTCATCAGCTTGTAGGGGTTGCTTTGGTCCGCCGCGTTTGCCGCCAGCGGTGCGATGACCAGCATAGCGACCATCAATAAACGTTTAAACATATCTATAGCCTCTTAAGGTTGGTCCGGGGTCGCAGGCGCCGGCGCGTCCTGCTCCTGCTGCGTATTTTGGCTGTTCTGGCCGCCGTCGCCGCTCTTATACAAGAACTGACCGATAAGGTCTTCCAGCACCAGCGCCGATTTCGTGTCCTGCAGCGTGTCGCCGTCTTTCAGGATCGCCGTTCCCATATCAGGATCGTCGAAGCCGACGTTTAGCGCGAGATACTGCTCGCCCAGCAGCCCCTGGGTGCGGATTGCCAGCGAGCTGGTGTCGGGAAGATGGTTATATTTGTCTTCAATCGCCATCGTGACGCGCGGCGACAAGGTTTTCTCGTCCAACGAGATGTCCGTGACGCGGCCGATAACCACTCCGCCGATTTTCACCGGCGAACTGGTTTTCAGGCCGCCAATATTGTCAAAGGTCGCGTAAAGCTTCCATGTCGGTTCAGTGCCCAGCGATTTCACGTCCGCTACGCGCAGACAGAGAAACAGGATGGCGACCAGCGCCAGCAGCATAAACGCGCCTACCCAGATTTCACTTTTTTTGGTTTGCATTGCCTTAGTTCCCAAACATCAGTGCCGTCAGCACAAAATCTAAACCGAGTACCGCCAGCGACGCGTGTACGACGGTGCGCGTCGTAGCCCGGCTAATCCCTTCAGAAGTCGGGATAGCGTCGTAGCCGTTAAACAGGGCGATCCAGGTCACCGTTATGGCGAATACTGCGCTTTTAATCAAACAGTTAAGTACATCGGTACGGAAATCCACCGCATTCTGCATCGCCGACCAGAAGAAACCGGGGTCGATGCCCTTCCAGCTGACGCCGACCAGCGCGCCGCCCCAGATGCCGACGGCGGTGAAAATCATCGCCAACAGCGGCATGCTGATAAAGCCCGCCCAGAAACGCGGCGAGATCACCCGACGCAGCGGATCGACCGCCATCATCT
>NZ_JANION010000025.1:0-13380 GCF_024610815.1 Mixta sp. | reverse complement strand
CAGGATCACTTTGGGCTGGATGATAATGATATTATGAAAAATAAATTCCGTCAGTTTAGGTTTTTCAGAATCTGGTTTGTTTTACAAAGGCATGAAAAATATGGATTTAAGCCTTTTTTTAATAACCTAAGTGCAACGGTAAGCCTCAGCGGCGGCATTAAATGAAATTGATAATTAATAAATATTTTATTTTGTTTTTAAGTATTGTTATTGCAGGATTGCTGTATGGTGGGTATGTCATCTTTCAGCCAGTGAAAATCATTGCTTCACATAAAAATGCATATACATGGCATATACTGGTCGATAAATTCCCATTGACTTCTAAAGCTCGTATTTATTGGTGGTTGGAAAATAAAGAAATACTTTTTAAAAGTTACGGTGTTCCTGAAAATTGGCTCACTGAAAATAATATTGCCGTCTGGCGCTTCGGCGACGGCTATAAAGCGCTGGAAAAATACGATCGCCTCTGCTTTGACGATATGCCGCCGCCAAAAAACTGTATCGAAAAGGACCGGTTAATGTATATCACCCTGACGCGTAATGGCGAGGTTAGCTACTGGCTCAATAATACCCGCTATATTCAAAAAGCGAATGGCGAGCTGGTTGAGGTTGGATTTAACTAAATCAGAAGGGAGAGCTGTCAGCCTGTAATCATTCCGACCGGCGCGCTTTATCTGCGGCAGGTCATAGCGCTGCGCCTCCCCGGCAGCGGTAAAGCCGGTGTCAATTCATGTCAATATCCCCATACAAATCATCGCTTGACGCTGTGACTTCCGCTCAGGACAATCCCGGCGACAATAGATTCTGAGGATGCTTATGGAAGCCTGGCTGGAACACCTGATTACCCAATCGCTTGAGTGGGCGCTGTTTGCCGTGGCGCTGGTGACGTTTCTTGAGTCGCTGGCGCTGGTGGGGCTGCTGCTGCCGGGCACGGTGATGATGGCCAGCCTCGGCGCGCTGGTGGGCAGCGGCCAGCTGGGGCTCTATCCCGCCTGGGGCGCGGGCATTGTCGGCTGTCTGCTGGGCGACTGGATCTCCTATGGTATCGGCTGGAAGTTTCAGGGGCCGCTGCACCGCTGGCAATATCTGAAAAAGCATCAAAAGATGCTGGACAGAACCGAGCACGCGCTGCATCAGCACAGCATGTTCACTATTCTGGTCGGCCGCTTCGTCGGTCCGACGCGGCCGCTGATTCCACTGGCGGCGGGCATGCTGGAGCTGCCGGTGCGCAAGTTCCTGCCGCCGAATATTATCGGCTGTCTGCTTTGGCCGCCGCTTTATCTGCTGCCGGGCATTCTCGCCGGCGTGGCGATCGACGTGCCGAAAGATGCGCAGAGCGGTAATTTTATCTGGCTGCTGCTGGCGGTGGCGCTGCTGGCGTGGATAGGCGCATGGCTCTGCTGGCGCTGGTGGCGCGCCGGAAAACAGCAGGACTGGGCGACGCCTTACCTGACGACGCAGCGCCTGCGCTGGCTGGCGCCGCTGGGATTTATTCTCGGTGCGGGCAGCCTGATCGCGATTCAATTTCACCCGATGATGCCGATTTTCCGTCAGCTGTTGGTGAAAGTCTTTATCGGTTAACTTCTTGCGCCTCCGGCTGGTTCATCCGCTGGCCGGTGGCGAATCCCCAGAACTTCCGCCGCCTCCGTTTCGCCGCGCAGCAGCGCTGAGGTGGCGCCGTCCCAATAAATACGTCCATCCACCACCAGCACGCTGCGCGCAGCGATCTGCTGCGCATCTTCCAGGCTGTGCGACACCATCAGCAGCGTCAGCTGACGTTCGCGGCAGACCTCATCCACCAGCGCCAGCATCTCCTTACGCAGCGCCGGATCGAGCGCAGAGAAAGGCTCGTCCAGCAGCAGGATCGGCCTGGCGCGCACCAGACAGCGCGCCAATGCCGCCCGCTGGCGTTGGCCGCCGGAGAGCTCGCCCGGCAGGCGCGTCAGCGCGGATTCCAGCCCCACGCGGCGGGCGATCTCCGCCACCTGCTGATGCTGCGCGGCGTTCAGCTTCAGCCCTGGATGCAGGCCCAGGCCGATATTTTGCGCTACCGTCAGGTGCGCAAACAGGTTGTTTTCCTGAAACAGCATCGAGACCGGGCGCTGGGCGGGCGGCGTGTGGGTATGATCCGCGCCGTTTAGCGTTATCTGCCCGCTGTGTGCATCAAGAAAGCCCGCCACCAGGCTAAGCAGGGTGCTCTTTCCGGCGCCGCTCGGCCCCAGCACCGCAACGCGCTCGCCCGGGCGCAGCGACAGCGAAAAGCGCATCGGCAAATGGTGGTAGATCCAGGTCAGATTAGTCAGGGTTAGCATGGCGTCCCGGTAGTTTTTCAATCAGGGTGAACAGAAGAAAGCAGAGCAGCAGCAGCAGCAGAGCGGTGACCGCGCCGTCGGCGCTGCGATAGGCGCCAATCTGCTGATAAAGGTAGTAGGGCAGGGTGCGGAAATCAGCGCTGCCGAACAGCGCCACCACGCCGAAATCGCCAACGGACAGCACGCAGGCGAACGCCAGCGCCTGCGCCAGCGGACGCTGCAATGCCTTCAGCTCAATCAGGCGCACGCGCCGCCAGCCGCGAATATCGAGCGACAGGCAGAGACGCTGGTAGCGTTCGGCGATATCGCGCATCGGATTTTCCAGCACCTTCATCGCGTAGGGGATCGCCATCAGCGCATTGGTGAAAATGACGATGCCGTCCGCCTGCTGCGGCAGCCCCAGCGTGCTGTTAAACAGCAGAAAGAAGCCGGTCGCCAGCACGATGCCCGGCATGGCGAGAATCAGCATGCCGCTCATCTCCAGCGCCTGGCCCGCCAGCAGGCGCTGACGCAGGCGCAGTTCACGGCTGCTCCAGAGCAGCAGCATTGTCAGCAGTACCGACAGCAGACCGGCGGCCAGCGCGATGCGCAGCGAGGTTCCGGCGGCCTGCCACAGCGCGGGCTGATCCCGCAGGCTGCCAGCGCCCTGGCGCACGCCATCGACGATAACCGCCAGCAGCGGCGGCAGCAGCAACAGCAGGGCAAGGGCGATAATCAGCGTATCGCGGGCCAGCGTGCCGAATCCACGACCGGGGGCGCGCCAGCCGTTCAGCGAGACGCCGCCGGTCGGCAGCGCTTTGCTCAGGCGCTGGCTCAGCATCACCAGGCCAAGACAGCAGCCCATTTGCAGCAGCGCCAGCAAAGCGGCGCGACCGGGATCGTAGTCGTAACTGAGCGCCTGGAAAATCGCCAGTTCGATGGTCGTCGCCTGTGGACCGCCGCCCAGCGACAGCACGGTGGCGAAGCTGGCGAAGCAGAGCATAAAGATCAGCGCCGCCGCAGGCAGGATCTGACGACGCAGCCAGGGCCATTCCACCAGACGGAAAAAGTGCCAGCCCTCAATGCCGAGCTGCGCGGAGAGCTGGCGCTGTTCGCCGGGAATATTCTCCAGCGCCTGCAACAGCAGACGCGTCGCCAGCGGCAGGTTAAAGAAGACGTGCGCCAGCAAAATACCCTGCAGGCCATAGGGCGAAAAGCGGTATTCGACGCCAAGCAGCGCGCAGAGCTGGGCCAGCCAGCCCTCGCGTCCGTAGACGCTCAGCAGGCCGAATACCGCCACCAGCACCGGCAACACCAGCGTCATTGCACACAGCCGGAGCAGCAGCTGACGGCCAGGGAAGCGTCGTCGCCACAGGGCGCGCGCCAGCGGGATCGCAGGCAAAACCGACAGCAGCGCCGACAGCAGCGCCTGCCAGAACGAAAAGGCGACCACATGATGCAGATAGCTGTCCTGCAGCAGGCCGCGCCAGTCGTTATCGGGCGCGTTGAACCACAGCGCGCCGAAGGCCAGCAGCGCCACGCCGACCAGCAACGCGGCGGTCAGCAGGCCAGGCCATAGCCAGCCTGCAATTAGCGGCTGACGGCGCGTTGCCATGCGCTAATCCATGCGGCGCGCTGCTGCGCGACCTGCTCCGGGGTGAATTCTAAGGCGGTTTTCGGCACCGGCAGGCTGTTAAAGCCGGTCGGCAGCGCAGTATTGATCACCGGATACATCCAGTTGCCTGTCGGGATAGTCTGCTGGAACGGTTCGCTGACCATGAACTGCATAAACTGCCGCGCCAGCTTTGGCTGGGCGCTGTTTTTCAACTGCGCCGCCACTTCAACCTGCAGATAGTGACCTTCGGCGAAACTGGCCGCCGCGTAATGATCTTTCTTCTCGGCAATCAGATGATAAGCGGGGGAGGTGGTATAGCTCAGCACCAGGTCGCCTTCGCCTTTCAGGAACAGGCCGTAAGCTTCGCTCCAGCCTTTGGTGACGGTGACCGTTTTTTGCGCCAGCTTCTGCCATGCCTGCGGCGCATCCGCGCCATAGACCTTCTGCATCCAGAGCAACAGGCCGAGGCCTGGGGTGCTGGTGCGCGGGTCCTCGTAAATTACCCGCCACTTCTGGTCGCTTTCCACCAGTTCCCGCAGACTTTTCGGTGGATTCTTCAGCTTGTTTTTGTCATAAACAAAGGCGAAGTAGCCGTAGTCGTAGGGGATAAAGGTGCTGTTTTGCCAGCCGACCGGCAGCGTCAGTTTGGTGGTGTCGACGTCAGAGGGGGTAAACAAGCCGGTCTGTTCCGCCGCCTGTACCAAATTGTTATCCAGCCCCAGCACTATGTCGGCCTTGCTGTTTTTGCCTTCCATACGCAGGCGGTTCAGCAGAGAGACGCCATCTTCCAGCGCGACGAATTTCAGTTCGCAGCCGCACTGCGCCTCGAACGCCTTTTTAACCGCCGGGCCAGGGCCCCATTCGGCGGCGAAAGAGTCGTAGGTGTAGACGGTGAGCGTCGGCCTGGCGGCAAAAGCTGGGGCGGACAATAACAGCAGAACGGGCAAAACTTTTTTCAACACGTTGCGCTCCTTGAGGAGAAGGAATAACAGGGCGCGTGATCTGAGGATGGACGGCATCTCAAATCCCTACGCCGGTATTAACCGGATCAGGTTCGACGGGTCTCTCTCAGTGGAAAAGCGCGCTGTTTTCGGCTGCGCGTCTCCACACCCCGTTGAGAACGACTTAGTGTAGTGTTTTCGTAAAGTTAACGAAAGCGTCAGGATTCAGGCGGCGCGAACCAGGCGGATTTGAAATCAAACCAGCCCAGGGTATTCATGCGCACGCCGCGCATGCTGCGCTGGCCTTCCAGCAGCAGCCAGTGATGAAACAGCGGATGCAGATAGTGGTCTTCTACCAGCTTTTTACACCAGTCCGCCAGCGTCAGCTGCTGTTGACGCCAGCGCGCGGCGTCGCCCTGCCAGTCAATATCGATGCAGTGTTGCAGCAACGGCAGCTCATACAGCAGGGCAAAGACGGAAAAGCCCAGCGGCAGCGTAAAGTTGGCGCTGCCCAGCCAGATATCGCTTTCCGCCTCGCCGTGATGCCAGCTGGCGTAGTCGATCTCCTGCACGATCAGCCGCACGCCGTGCGCCGCCAGCAACGGCGTCAGCAGCCCGGCGATCGCCTGATGTTCGCTGTGATGGCGATAGCTGGTCAGCGTCAGCTCGGTGAGGCCGGCCGGTTTCGCGTCGGCGTGCATTTCACGCCGATGGTGCCAGCGCGGCAGCAGCCCCCAGGCGGGAAACCAGTAGCGCTGATAGCCGGGGCTGGCGTTGTTCAGCAACGAGATGGGATTTAGCAGGGTGCTGACCCAGCGACGCACCTGCTCGTCGCCGCCTTTCGCCGAACGTCGATCGAACAGCAGAAAGTAGCAGCCCTCTTCCAGCCGGCTTTCCAGCGCGGTTTCATCCTCCTGGCTGCCCTGAACTTTCACGCCGGCGTAAACCAGCTCCTCGCTAATCTCCGGCAGCACCCAGATATTGACCTCATCAATCAACGCCCGGTAGCCAAAGTAGTCGTCGAAGGCCTGAATTTTCAGCTGCGACTGCTGATTACGCACCACCGAATAGGGGCCGGTGCCGACCGGCTGGCGGCTGTAATCCGGCAGCGTCGGCCACTCCTGCGGCAGGATCATGGCGCTGACGCTGCCCAGCAGCCACGGCAGCCAGTCGTCAGGCTGGCTCAGGTAGATGTCCAGCGTCCAGGGCGTCGGCGAGTCGATACGCGTCAGGTGGGAGAAGAGTGGCTGGCGCGTCAGACGTTCCAGACTTGCGATCACATCCGCCATATCCAGTTCGCGGCCATGATGAAACTGGATCGCGGGACGCAGATAAAAGCGCCAGTGCTGCGGCGACAGCTGCTGCCAGTGATGAGCGATATCAGGTTCCAGTTCCCCATTTTCCTCATTTATGCGCGTCAGGCTGCTGAAAATTTGGCGCGCCAGATGGGTTTCCGAGCGACGCAGCGGCGAACCAGGCAACAGATTCAACAGTGGGCGGTAGTAGAGAATGCGCAGGATATGTTTGCCCTGGCGGAAACTGCGGCCCAGCCGCGACGCGATCATCTGCCGTGCCTGGCTTTTGTCGCCCACCAGCTGCACCAGCTGCTCGATGCCATCCTGCTCCAGCAATTCCTCGGCCCGCTGCTGTTGCAGCGCCAGTCCGGTGGCATAAAAGCGCAGCTGCGAGCGCTTGCCGCGTCCCGCCTCTGCCTGCCAGCTGAGCCATCCCTGCGCCTGCATGGCGTTCAGCAGGTTGCGCATATGCCGGCGCGAACAATGCATCTGCTGTGCCAGTCGCTCCAGCGTGGTTTCCTGCGGCTGGCCGCTACAGCTCTGCCACAGGCGAATAAAATGTTGTTGCAGGCGCGAGGAGGGCATAAAAGGGGAACTCCGTATAAGAATTCGTCAGTGTTTAGGTCCCCTTATTATGCGCATAATGACAGCAGATAAAAGTGCGGGAGGCAGCCTGACCGGCTGGCGCATTTTTATCCGAACGGGACGCGCCGCCGACAGGGCGTCGTCGCTCCGCTCTTTATTCTGAGTAGGGTGCAATTACACCGCCAGCAGCCATTGAGGCCGCTGGCTTTTTTCTTTTTCCTGTGCTTTCTTCTACAACGATCGTTATCGCCATGCGCGGCCGATATCTGCCTGCGGCGTCTCTTTTGTGGCTGCTTGCCGTTTTCTTCTTCCAGGTACAGGAACCGTTATGAAATTTTTGCTGACGCGCCGCCGCCGTCTCAATCCGGTTTATCTCGCTTTTATGGCTGTCTCTTTTATGGTCGGCATTGCCGGCGCGCTGCAGGCGCCGACGTTGAGCCTGTTTTTATCGCGTGAGGTGGGCGTTACGCCGTTCTGGGTCGGGCTGTTTTATACCGTGAACGCAGTCGCCGGGATCACGGTCAGCCTGCTGCTGGCGAAGCGTTCTGATAACCGCGGCGACCGTCGCAGGCTGATTCTGTTTTGCTGCGCGATGGCATTGATGAACGCGCTGCTGTTCGCTTTTAATCGCCATTATCTGACCCTGATTACGCTGGGCGTGCTGCTCTCGGCGCTGGCCAGCGTGTCGATGCCGCAAATATTCGCCCTGGCGCGCGAATATGCCGACCGCTCGGCGCGTGAGGTGGTGATGTTCAGCTCGGTGATGCGCGCCCAACTCTCGCTGGCGTGGGTTATCGGACCGCCGCTCTCTTTCGCGCTGGCGCTGAACTATGGCTTTACGGTGATGTTTATCGTGGCGGCAGGGCTGTTCCTGGTCTGCCTGGCGCTGGTCGCCTTTGCGCTGCCGTCGGTGCCGCGCGTGGAGCAGTCACCGGAAGTGCTGCTGACGCAGATCAGCGCCTGGCGCGATAAAGATGTGCGCCTGCTGTTTGTCGCCTCGATGATGATGTGGACCTGCAACACCATGTATATCATCGATATGCCGCTCTACATCAGCAGCGTGCTGGGGCTGCCGGAACGCCTGGCGGGCCTGCTGATGGGGACTGCCGCTGGACTGGAGATTCCGATCATGCTGCTGGCGGGGCATTTTGTGAAGCGCACCGGCAAGCGGCGCATCATGCTGCTGGCCATCGCCTCCGGCGTGCTGTTTTATCTGGGGCTGGTGCTGTTCCAGTCGCGCACCGTGCTGATGCTGATTCAAATCTTCAACGCGATATTTATCGGTATTATCGCCGGGATCGGCATGCTCTGGTTTCAGGATCTGATGCCGGGACGGCCCGGCGCGGCGACGACGCTGTTTACCAACAGCATTTCAACCGGCACGATTCTGGCGGGTCTGTTACAGGGCACATTGGCGGAATCGTTCGGCCACTATGCCGTTTACTGGCTGGCGCTGGGGATAGCGACGCTGGCGTTCGCGCTCTCTACGCGAGTGCGCAACGTTTAGCGCGGCAGGCATCGTAGGGGAGAATCAAAGCGGCGACAATGCAGATAAAAGGGAAAAACTTTCTCGCCCCTCAGGGGCGAGAAAGTGAAAGACATCAACGCAGGAAGGCAGGCTGTTTCTGTTCGTATTCAGCAATCGACGCCTCGTGCTGCAACGTCAGGCCGATGCTGTCGAGCCCGTTAATCATGCAGTGACGGCGGAAGCTGTCAATTTCAAAGGCGTAGGTTTTATCGCCAGCCATCACCTGCTGCGTGGTTAAGTCCACGGTAAACTGTATGCCGGGCTGCGCCGCGACCAGACGGAACAGCGCATCCACATCCTCTTCGCTCAACCGTACCGGCAGCAGCTGGTTATTGAAGCTGTTGCCGTAAAAGATATCGGCGAAGCTGGGCGCAATTACCACCTGAAAGCCGAAGTCGGTCAACGCCCAGGGCGCATGTTCGCGTGAGGAGCCGCAGCCAAAATTTTCACGCGCCAGCAGGATGCTGGCACCCTGGAACTGCGGCTGGTTCAGCACGAAGTTCGGGTTGGGCTGAGTGCCGGCGTCATCGTTAAAGCGCCAGTCGTGAAACAGATGCTGGCCAAAACCGGTGCGGGTGACCTTTTGCAGGAACTGTTTTGGGATAATGGCATCGGTATCGACGTTGGCCGCGTCCAGCGGCGCCACAATGCCGGTATGTTGAGTAAATTTCTTCGCCATGATCGTTTCCTTAGTTCAGTTCGCGGATGTCGGCAAAACGGCCTGCGATAGCGGCAGCGGCGGCCATCGCCGGGCTGACCAGATGCGTGCGGCCGCCGCGGCCCTGGCGTCCTTCGAAGTTGCGGTTGCTGGTGGAGGCGCAGCGTTCGCCGGGGTTGAGACGATCGTTGTTCATCGCCAGGCACATGGAGCAGCCCGGCAGACGCCATTCGAAGCCCGCGTCGAGGAAAATTTTATCCAGACCTTCCGCTTCCGCCTGCGCTTTTACCGGGCCGGAGCCAGGCACCACCATCGCCACCACGCCCGGCGCGACTTTGCGCCCTTTGGCGATAGCGGCGGCGGCGCGTAAATCTTCAATACGCGAGTTGGTGCAGGAGCCGATAAAGACTTTATCGATATTGACCTCGGTCAGCTTAACGCCCGGCCGTAAATTCATATACGCCAGCGCCTTTTCCGCCGAGGCGCGCTCCACCGGATCCTGGAAAGAGGCGGGATCGGGGATCTGTTGGTTAACGGCGATCACCTGGCCGGGGTTGGTGCCCCATGTCACCTGCGGCGCGATCTCCGCCGCGTCCAGCGTCACAACCGCGTCGAAATGCGCGTCGCTGTCGGATTTCAGGGTGCGCCAGTAGTCGACCGCCTGCTGCCACTGTTCGCCCTGCGGCGCGAACTGGCGGCCTTTCAGGTAGTTGAAGGTGACGTCGTCCGGCGCGACCAGGCCCGCTTTGGCGCCCATTTCAATCGCCATATTGCACAGCGTCATGCGGCCTTCCATGCTCAACGCTTCAACCGCCGGACCGCAGAATTCCACGACGTAGCCGGTGCCGCCGGCGCTGCCGGTTTTGCCGATGATCGCCAGCACGATATCTTTCGCCGTAATGCCCGGCGCTGCCGTGCCGGTGACTTCAATCTTCATGGTTTTGGCGCGGCCCTGCTTCAGGGTCTGCGTGGCCAGTACATGCTCCACTTCCGAGGTGCCGATGCCGAAGGCCAGCGAACCGAAAGCGCCATGGGTCGCGGTGTGCGAGTCGCCGCATACGATAGTCATGCCCGGCAGCGTCATGCCCTGTTCCGGCCCGATAACATGCACGATGCCCTGGTAGGGGTGGTTCAGGTCATACAGCTGAACGCCGAATTCTTCGCAGTTCTTGATCAGCTCCTGCATCTGAATGCGCGCCATCTTGCCGGAAGCGTTGATGTCTTTGGTCTGGGTGGAAACGTTATGATCCATCGTCGCGAAGGTTTTTGACGGCTGACGCACCTTGCGGCCGTGGGCACGCAGGCCGTCAAACGCCTGCGGCGAGGTGACCTCATGCACCAGGTGGCGATCGATGTAGAGCAGCGGCGTCTCGTTGGGCGCTTCATACACGACATGGGCGTCAAACAGCTTCTGGTATAATGTTTTGCTCATTTTTATGCTTCCTCAGCGATAAAGCGGGCGATAATCGATCCCATTTCATCGGTGCTTACAGATGGGCCGTCGCCAGCCAAATCACGGGTACGGTAACCTTCTTCCAGCGCGCGGTTGATGGCGCTTTCAATGGCGTTAGCCGCCTCATCGGCATCCAGGCTGTAGCGCAGCAGCAGCGCCAGCGACAGGATTTGCGCGATGGGGTTGGCGATATTTTTACCGGCAATATCCGGCGCCGAGCCGCCCGCCGGTTCGTACAGGCCGAAGCCCTGCTCATTCAGGCTGGCGGAGGGCAACATGCCCATCGAGCCGGTGATCATCGCGCACTCGTCAGAAAGAATGTCGCCGAAGAGGTTGGAGCAAAGCAGCACGTCGAACTGCGACGGATCTTTAATCAGCTGCATGGTGGCGTTATCGATATACATATGGCTTAACTGCACGTCGGGATAATCTTTCGCCACTTCGTTTACAATCTCGCGCCACATGACCGAGGTCTGTAACACGTTCGCCTTATCGATAGAGGTGACTTTGCTACGGCGTTTGCGCGCGGATTCAAAGGCGATACGCGCGATGCGCTCGATTTCAAAGCGGTGATACACTTCGGTGTCGAACGCCTTTTCATACATGCCGCTGCCTTCGCGGCCCTTCGGCTGGCCGAAATAGATGCCGCCGGTCAGCTCACGCACGCATAAGATATCGAAGCCGCGGGCGGCGATATCGCTGCGCAGCGGGCAAAACGCTTCCAGACCTTTGTATAAGCTGGCGGGACGCAGATTGCTGAACAGTTTGAAGTGTTTACGCAACGGCAGCAGGGCGCCGCGCTCCGGCTGCTGCGTCGGGGGCAGATGTTCCCATTTCGGGCCGCCGACGGAGCCGAACAGGATCGCGTCCGCCTGCTCGCAACCCGCGACGGTGGCCGCCGGCAGCGGCTCGCCGTGACGATCGATGGCGATGCCGCCTACGTCATATTCGCTGGTCGTAATGCGTATAGCGAAACGCTGACGGATAGCGTCCATTACTTTCATCGCCTGCGCCATCACTTCAGGGCCGATGCCGTCGCCCGCTAAGACGGCGATATGATGAGTCTGCGTCATGTTCACACCATTTCCTTCTGTTCTTTTGAGAATTTACGCTGCAGTTCCTGCTCAACCTGTTTGGCGCGCCAGATATTGTTCAGCGCGTTAACCATCGCTTCGGCGGACGATTCGACGATATCGGTCGCCAGGCCAATGCCATGGAATTTACGATCGTTATAATTGACGACGATATCTACCTGGCCCAGCGCATTTTTGCCGTGGCCTTTGGCGGTGAGCTGGTATTTCACCAGTTCGATATTGAAATCGGTGATGCGGTTAATCGCCTGATATACCGCGTCAACCGGGCCGTTGCCGGTGGCCGCTTCCGACTGCACCGTTTCGCCGCAGGTCAGATGTACGGAGGCGGTGGCGGTGATCGAGGAGCCCAGCTGCACGTTGAAATCTTTCAGCTGGAAATATTCCGCCTCTTCGTTTTGCTTATTGATGAAGGCCAGCGCTTCCAGATCGTAATCAAATACCTGGCCTTTCTTATCCGCCAGCTTCAGGAAAGCGTCATACAGCGTATCCAGGTTATAGTCGCTTTCCTGATAGCCCATCTCTTCCATGCGGTGTTTTACCGCCGCGCGGCCGGAGCGTGAGGTCAGGTTCAACTGCACCTGATTCAGGCCGATCGATTCCGGGGTCATGATTTCGTAGTTTTCACGGTTTTTCAGCACGCCGTCTTGGTGGATGCCGGAGGAGTGCGCGAAGGCGTTAGAGCCGACCACCGCTTTATTCGCCGGAATCGGCATATTGCAGATCTGGCTGACGGTCTGGCTGGTGCGCCAGATCTCGTGGTGGTTAATGTTAGTGTGGACATTCATCATCGCGGCGCGGGTTTTGATGGTCATAATGACCTCTTCCAGCGCGCAGTTGCCGGCGCGTTCGCCCAGCCCGTTCAGCGTGCCTTCAACCTGGCGCGCGCCCGCCATCACCGCTGCGATGGAGTTGCCGACCGCCATGCCTAAGTCGTCATGGGTATGCACTGACAAAATCGCCTTGTCGATATTCGGCACGCGTTCGCGCAGGGAGGCGATGATATGGGCATATTCGTGCGGCAGGGTATAGCCTACGGTGTCAGGAATATTGATGGTGGTGGCACCGGCGTTAATCGCCGCTTCCACGACGCGGCACAGGTCGTCAATCGGCGTGCGGCCGCCGTCTTCACAGGAGAATTCGACGTCGCTGGTGTAGTTGCGCGCGCGCTTCACCATATAGACTGCGCGTTCGATAACCTCCGGCAGGGTGCTGCGCAGCTTGGTGGCGATATGCATCGGCGAAGTGGCTATAAAGGTGTGGATGCGGAAAGCCTCGGCGACGCGCAGCGCTTCATAAGCGGCGTCGATATCTTTCTCAACGCAGCGCGCCAGGGCGCACACGCGGCTGTTTTTAATGGTGCGCGCAATAGTTTGCACCGATTCGAAATCGCCCGGCGACGAAACCGGAAAGCCCACTTCCATGACGTCAACGCCCATGCGCTCCAGCGCCAGCGCAATTTGCAGCTTTTCTTTAACACTCAGACTGGCCTGTAACGCCTGCTCGCCATCGCGCAAAGTGGTATCGAAAATAATGACTTCTTGGCTCATCGTCTTTTTCCTTTCAGTTTGGCTTTTACCGGTTCGCCTGTGTCACGAGCATAAAAAAACCCGCGCCTTGGCGCGGGTTTTTTAAGTTTTGCAAGCCTGAATCAGTGATTGATCCCGCCCACACGACTACCGCGCAAGTGATATGCGTTTAGTAGTAGACCGAGTAGGCGGAAGGAACGAATCATGTAATCAGGCTCCATAAATGTTTGTGCTGTTTTTATTGGTACTTGATTGCGCGCGGGATGTCAACCTGCTTTGGACGCGATAACGGATTAAAAAAGTTTAATGAAAAAGCGATAAATGCCGACAGGCGGCTGCCAGGCAGAATATATGGGCATAGCGTAAGTGATTTTTAATAAAGTATTTTATAATC
>NZ_JANION010000194.1:0-21615 GCF_024610815.1 Mixta sp. | reverse complement strand
ATTTAATAAGCCCCAACGGCTTTCCCATTCAAGACAATAGACCAGCAGAGCCAGCGCCCAGATTATCCAGACGCCCCAAAGCAGGTTGTAGTTCATAATGTCCTTTTACAGAACCTAAATATATTACGCAGCCATCGGCGTTTTTTTGCGTCAGGAATCATTTCCCGCAACAAAGCATCTTATATGGAGCGCCTCGCTTTCAGCGGCAGATGAGGCGGTTGTGCAGCAAAGAGTACCCGAAGCGATGCGTTTGATGAAAAAAAAAAAAGCATAGTGAAGCGTCACCATACTATGAGGCAGAGAAGAAACGGCGCTTCTCTCTGCAATTTTTATTCAAAATTGTGATCTGCGTCAGAAGTTTGTTTTAAGGGTTGATCGCTGTCATTTTAATTATTCCTGGTAACGAATATTCTCGCTGAAGCGTTTCAGTTAGCGCGGTTTCCCCCGTGCATGGCGGTTGACGCCAGTGGATTTTTCCCTGTACAAATCGTAGCGGCTGGCTCAGGCTATCGGCACGTTTTTTTCAGGTTCTGACGCAGGAATACTATGACCCTTCGCGTAGCGATTAACGGCTTTGGTCGCATTGGACGCAGCGTAATGCGCGCGCTGTATGAAACCGGACGCCGGGCGGAAATCAGCGTGGTCGCCATCAATGAACTGGCGGAATCCGCCGGGATGGCGCATCTGTTGAAATATGACACCAGCCATGGCCGTTTCGCCTGGGAGGTGCGTCAGGAGCGCGATCTGCTATGGGTCGGCGACGATACCATTCGTCTGCTGCATCAGGCGCGGATCGCCGATCTGCCGTGGCGCGAACTGAACGTCGACGTCGTGCTGGACTGCACCGGCATCTGGGGCAGCCGCGCCGATGGCGAAGCCCATCTGCAGGCGGGCGCGAAGAAAGTGCTGTTTTCCCATCCCGGCGGCGGCGATCTCGACGCTACGGTAGTGTTCGGCGTTAACGAACAGGCTCTTAAACAAACTGACCGCATTGTCTCCAACGCTTCCTGCACCACTAACTGCATCATTCCAATAATTAAGTTGCTGGATGACGCTTTCGGCATTGAATCCGGCGCGATTACCACTATCCATTCCGCGATGCACGATCAGCAGGTGATCGACGCTTATCACAGCGATCTGCGCCGCACGCGCGCCGCCAGCCAGTCGATCATTCCCGTGGATACGCGGCTGGCCGCGGGGATTGGCCGTATCCTGCCGCAGTTCCACGATCGCTTCGAAGCGATCGCGGTGCGCGTGCCGACGATCAACGTCACCGCGATGGATCTGAGCGTCAGCGTGCGGGCGGCGGTCACGGCCAGCGAGGTGAACGCGGTGCTGCAAAATGCCTCAGCGGGGGCTTTTAGTGGTATAGTTGACTATACGGAAATACCGTTAGTCTCGATCGATTTTAATCACGATCCGCACAGTGCCATAGTGGACGGCACGCAAACGCGGGTCAGCGGTCACCACCTGGTTAAGACATTAGTCTGGTGTGACAATGAATGGGGCTTCGCTAACCGGATGCTCGACACCACCTTAGCGATGGCCGCAAGCGGTTTCAGGTAAGACGCGGATGCGTCTGACAAAACTTATGAGAATCAACGAGAGGGTTCACCATGTCTGTAATTAAGATGACCGATCTGGATCTTGCTGGTAAACGCGTTCTGATCCGTGCCGATCTCAACGTACCGGTTAAAGAAGGGAAAGTGACGTCAGACGCGCGTATCCGCGCTTCTCTGCCGACCATCGAAGCCGCCCTGAAGCAGGGCGCGAAAGTGATGGTGACATCGCACCTGGGTCGTCCGACCGAAGGCGAATACAACGAAGAGTTTTCGTTGCTGCCGGTGGTTAATTACCTGAAAGAGAAGCTGAGCGGCACCAACGTGACGCTGGCGAAAGACTACCTGGACGGCGTGGAAGTGGGCGCTGGCGAGCTGGTCGTGCTGGAGAACGTGCGTTTCAACAAAGGCGAGAAGAAAGACGACGAAACCCTCTCTAAAAAATATGCGGCGCTGTGCGACGTGTTCGTTATGGACGCGTTCGGCACCGCGCACCGCGCGCAGGCTTCCACGCACGGCGTCGGCAAATTCGCGCCGATCGCCTGTGCCGGTCCGCTGCTTTCCGCCGAGCTGGAAGCGCTGGGCAAAGTCATGAACAACCCGGCTCGTCCGCTGGTTGCGGTGGTGGGCGGTTCTAAAGTCTCCACCAAATTCGACGTGCTGAACTCGCTGGTAAAAATCGCCGACACCGTGATCGTCGGCGGCGGCATCGCCAATACTTTCGTGGCGATCGACAACAAAGTCGGCAAATCTCTGTATGAGCCGGACTTCGTTGAAGCGGCGAAAGGCCTGCGCGATCAGTTCGGCATTCCGGTGCCGACCGACTCCCGCGTAGGCACGGAATTCTCTGAAACTGCGACCGCGACCGTGAAAAAAGTTAACGAAGTCGCCGACAACGAAGAGATTATGGACTTCGGCGATGAAACGGCGCAGGCGATGGCGAAAGTGCTGAAAGAGGCGAAAACCATCCTGTGGAACGGCCCGGTAGGCGTGTTCGAATTCCCGAACTTCCGTAAAGGCACCGAAATCATCGCTAACGCGATCGCCGACAGCGAAGCCTTCTCCGTTGCAGGCGGCGGCGATACGCTGGCAGCCATCGACCTGTTCGGCATCGAAGATAAAATTTCCTATATCTCTACCGGCGGCGGCGCGTTCCTTGAGTTCGTGGAAGGCAAAAAACTGCCAGCGGTCGCGATGCTGGAAGAGCGCGCGAAACAGTAACTTTTGGGGCAGGGCGCAGGCCCTGCCAGAACGTATTGCCCAGCTTATGACATGGGCGTGAATCCGTAACACGGCCGACGAAACAGGACAAAACAGATGTCTAAAATTTTTGATTTCGTAAAACCAGGCGTTGTCACCGGTGATGACGTACAGAAAGTGTTCCAGGTAGCGAAAGAGAACAAATTCGCTCTGCCCGCTGTAAACTGCGTGGGCACCGACTCTATCAACGCCGTACTGGAAGCTGCCGCTAAGGTAAAAGCGCCGGTTATCGTTCAGTTCTCTAACGGCGGCGCCGCGTTCATCGCCGGCAAAGGTTTTAAATCTGACGAGCCGCAGGCTGCCGCTATCGCCGGCGCTATCGCTGGCGCGCACCATGTTCACCTGATGGCTGAAAAATATGGCGTGCCGGTTATCCTGCACACCGACCACTGCGCCAAGAAACTGCTGCCGTGGATCGACGGCCTGCTGGACGCGGGTGAAAAACACTTCGCCCAGACCGGCAAACCGCTGTTCTCTTCTCACATGATCGACCTGTCTGAAGAATCTCTGGAAGAAAACATCGAAATCTGCAGCAAATATCTGGCGCGCATGGCGAAGATGGATATGACCCTGGAGATCGAACTGGGCGTGACCGGCGGTGAAGAAGATGGCGTGGACAACTCCCATCTCGACAGCTCCGCGCTTTACACCCAGCCGGAAGATGTAGACTACGCCTACACCAAGCTGAGTGAAGTGAGCCATCGTTTCACCATCGCCGCTTCCTTCGGCAACGTTCATGGCGTTTACAAGCCGGGCAACGTAGTGCTGACGCCGAAAATCCTGAGAAACTCTCAGGAATATGTTTGCCAGAAACACAACCTGCCGCACAACGCGCTGAACTTTGTATTCCACGGCGGTTCTGGTTCTTCTGCGGAGGAGATCAAAGAGTCTATCGACTACGGCGTGGTCAAAATGAATATCGATACCGACACCCAATGGGCGACCTGGGACGGTATTCTGCAGTACTACAAAAAGAACGAAGGCTATTTGCAGGCTCAGCTGGGCAACCCGGAAGGCGAAGATAAGCCGAACAAGAAGTTCTACGATCCGCGCGTTTGGCTGCGTGCCGCACAGTCCTCTATGGTTGTGCGCTTAGAACAGGCGTTCAAAGAGCTGAACAACATTAACACGCTGTAATCGGCGAGTTGCTTATAAAAGGCCCTGCGGGGCCTTTTTTACGTTTATTGTGTCAAAAATGTAACGTTTTTCGTCAGTTACTTGGCGAACAGGAAATATATTGTTTACCCTTTGTGAATGGTTCGTCAGTTCCCGCTGACGGTTGTCGTTACTTTTTTGGGAACCACAACAGGGTGGATAAATGGAAGATTTAAACGTGGTCAACAGTATTAACAGCGCGGGCGGTTGGCTGGTGCATAACCAGGCGTTGCTGCTGAGCTATGCGGTCAATATTGTCGCCGCCATTGCCATCATTATTGTCGGGATGCTCATCGCCCGCATTATTTCTAACGGCGTGAACCGTCTGCTGCTGGCGCGGCATATTGACGCTACCGTGGCGGATTTCTTGTCGGCGCTGGTGCGCTACGGCGTTATCGCCTTTACGCTGATCGCGGCGTTGGGGCGCGTTGGGGTGCAAACGGCGTCGGTGATCGCCGTACTGGGCGCCGCCGGTCTGGCCGTTGGTCTTGCATTACAGGGATCGCTCTCTAACCTGGCTGCTGGGGTGCTGCTGGTGACTTTCCGTCCGTTCCGCACCGGCGAGTTCGTCGATCTCGGCGGCGTCATGGGCACCGTACTCCATGTGCAGATCTTCTCCACCACGCTGCGCACCGGTGACGGCAAAATCGTCGTGGTGCCTAACGGTAAGATTATTGCTGGCAACATCGTTAACTTCTCGCGTGAGCCGGTGCGCCGCAACGAGTTCGTTATCGGCGTGGCGTATGATGCCGACGTGGATCAGGTGATCGCTCTGCTGCGTGAAGTCGTAGACGCCGATCCGCGCGTGTTGCAGGATCGCGGCGTACAGATCGGCCTGAACGAACTGGCCGCCTCGTCGCTTAACTTTGTGGTGCGCTGCTGGAGCAACAGCGGCGATCTGCAGGATGTCTACTGGGATCTGATGAAAAACTTCAAGCGCACGCTGGATGCGCACGGCATCGGCATTCCTTATCCGCAGATGGATGTGCATCTGCACCAGGTAAAAACTGCCGAGGCCGAAACGGCGAAGGCGCAATAAGCTGACCGGGCGGGAACTTTCCCGCCCGTTTCTATTAGCCCTGCTGATACCCGATTAGTTCTTTCCATTTCCCCCCGCCGATCCGTCGCTATACACTCCTTCGCCATGCTTATCAGGGAGAAAATGTATGTTATCCGTCTATCTTCAGGGCGTTGCGTTAGGCGTCGCGCTGATCCTGCCGCTGGGACCGCAGAATGCGTTTGTACTGAATCAGGGGATTCGTCGCCAGTATCATGTGATGACCGCGGCGCTCTGTTCGCTTAGCGATATTATTCTGATCTGCGCCGGCGTCTTCGGCGGCAGCGCGCTGCTGAATCAGTCGCCGCTGCTGCTTAATCTGGTCACCTGGGGCGGCGTGGCGTTTCTGCTCTGGTACGGTTGGGGCGCGCTGCGCACCGCCTTCAGCGCCAATATCAGCCTGGCCAGCGACCAGATAAAGCAGCAGAGCCGCTGGCGGATTATCGCCACGCTGGCGGCGGTCACCTGGCTGAACCCGCATGTTTATCTGGATACCTTTGTGGTGCTGGGCAGCCTGGGCGGGCAGCTGCCCGCCGAAGCGCGACGCTGGTTCGCGCTCGGCACCGTCAGCGCTTCCTGTCTCTGGTTCTTTAGCCTGGCGCTGCTGGCGGCCTGGCTCTCGCCGCGTCTCAGCACCGTCCGGGCGCAGCGCGTCATCAATCTGTTCGTCGGCCTGGTGATGTGGGTTATCGCTTTCCGGCTGGCGATGCAGGGGCTGGCCGGTTTCCACTGAGCGGCAGAATAATTAAACGGGGCGGGGCGGCAAAAAAAGAAACTTTTGCCAGAATAAAAACTCAGAGGAACACGCATGTCATCGTCCGCGTGCTTGTGGCAGGCTTGCGTCATCGTCACAGCGGCGCGGCATAGCGCCCCGTTAATTTGTTTTGTCTTCAAGGAGGACCGTTCGTGAAACTGAAAGCACTGGCACTGGCTGCCATGATGGGATTAGGCGCCGGATCGTTGGCGGCGCATGCCGATGAGCTGCCTGGCGGACCGCATATCGTGACATCCGGACAGGCCAGCGTCGACGCGCGTCCCGATATTGCTACGCTGGCTATCGAAGTCAACGTCTCTTCAAAGGATGCCGCCGAAGCGAAAAAACAGGCTGACGATCGCGTTGCCCAGTATTTCGATTTTCTGAGTAAAAACGGTATCGAGAAGAAAGATATCGATGCGGCCAATCTGCGCACTCAGCCGGAGTATGACTACACCAAAGAAGGCAAGTCGGTGCTGAAGGGCTACCGCGCGGTGCGTCAGGTGCAGGTGACGTTACGCCAGCTGGATAAGCTGAACGACCTGCTGGATGGCGCGCTGAAGTCGGGACTGAATGAAATCCGCTCCGTAGAGTTGGGCGTGGCGAACCCGGACGATTACAAAGCGAAAGCGCGTCAGGCAGCGATTGAAAACGCCACGCAGCAGGCGGCGGCGCTGGCGCAGGGCTTTAACGCCAAGCTGGGGCCGGTATACAGCGTGCGCTACCATGTCGCCAACTATCAGCCGATGCCGATAGCGCGCATGTATAAAGCAGCCGACGCGGCGCCGATGGCCTCCGCCGCGCAGACCTATGAGCAGCAGAGCATTCATTTTGACGATCAGGTGGATGTGGTGTTTGAGCTGCAACGCAATCCATAAAGCGAAAAGGCGACGCCAGGTCGCCTTTTTTACATCGTTGTTCCTCAGCCGGGAACCGTCTCATCTTCCTGACGCAGCACGCGATGGCCGTGCGCCAGCAGCGCGTCGGTTACCTTGCGCATCAGGCGGCTTTCCGGCGCGAAGCGGTGCCAGTAAAGCATACGGCGCTGATAGAGGCCCGGCGTCAGATCGATCAGCTCGCCGCTGGCCAGCTCCCTTTCAATCTGCAAATGCGGGATCATACAGCAGGTCGAGCCCTGGCGCGCCAGCTGCACAAACGCCTCGGACGAGTTAACGATATGGCAGGGAACGCTGCCCGGCGACAGATCGAAATTCTGTTGCAAAAACGCCTGATGCATATCATCCAGATGGTCGAACGCCACCGCCGGCGCTTTCAGCAGCGCGGAGCGGGTGACGCCGTTGGGAAAATAGCGCGCGGCGAACTCGCGCGAGCCGACAAACAGATAGTCGAGCGCGCCAAGTCGATCGACCAGACAGCTGGGCAGCGGCTGCGGCTGGATACTTACCGCGCCCACGACTTCGCCGCGACGCAGCCGTTCCTGAGTACGGGTTTCATCTTCAACCTGCAAATTAAGGCGCACCGGCGAATCGGTCAGCACATCCTTTAGCGCGGGCAGCAGCCAGGTCGCCAGACTGTCGGCGTTCACCGCCAGCGACAGCAGCAGCGGGGTGGTGCCGCCGTTTTCATCGCCCAACCACTCATCCTCCAGTAGTTCGACCTGATGCAGCAGCGCCAGCAGCTTCTGTCCCTGCTCGGTCGGACGCGGCGGAACGGTGCGCACCAGCAGCGGCTGGCCGAACATATTTTCCAGCTGCTTAATGCGTTGCGACACCGCTGACTGGGTAATACATAATTTTTGCGCCGCGCGTTCGAAGCCGCGTTCGCGGATCACAGCATCCAAAGCCTGAAGCGTTCGATAATCGGGTCTTTTCATTGTTATTGTGGCTCTCCTTCAGGTATGGGTAAGGCACTATGCCATAAAATTCACGCTTTGCACCTTATGCGCGGTCATCAATCTGTGGGCTGTCTTACAAAGCGGCAAATCGCCGTGCGGCGAACGCGCACTTTAATCCGCGCTTGTTTTATACTACGCGCACACCATTAGCACAGGTTTTAAACATACCATGACGCAGGATGAACTTAAAAAAGCAGTAGGCTGGGCCGCGCTGGACTATGTCACGCCGGGCACCATCGTCGGCGTAGGCACGGGGTCCACCGCCGCCCACTTTATTGACGCGCTCGGCTCGATCAAACATCAGATTGATGGCGCGGTCTCCAGCTCCGAAGCTTCCACGCTGAAGTTAAAGAGCCTCGGCATTCAGGTATTCGATCTCAATGAAGTGGACTCGCTGGCGATCTACGTTGACGGCGCGGATGAAATCAATCCGCAGATGCAGATGATCAAAGGCGGCGGCGCGGCGCTGACGCGCGAGAAGATCGTTGCGGCGGTGGCGGAGAAGTTTATCTGCATCGCCGACGCCTCGAAACAGGTGGATGTGCTGGGCCGCTTCCCGCTGCCGGTCGAAGTGATCCCGATGGCGCGTTCTTATGTGGCGCGCGAGTTGGTGAAGCTGGGCGGCCTGCCTGAGTATCGTCAGAACGTGGTGACCGACAACGGCAACATTATTCTCGACGTGCATAATCTCAGCATCGTCAATCCCACTGAGCTGGAGCGCACCATTAACGCGCTGCCCGGCGTGGTGACCGTGGGCCTGTTCGCCGCGCGCGGTGCGGATGTGGCGTTGATTGGCGGCCCGGACGGCGTTAAAACTATCACCAAATGATCTTGCTGGCGCGTCAAGGCGCCAGTTATTTCTTGTCGAAAAACATCTTTTCTCTGGCTGGCGTAATTTGGTGACTTATGTCACATAACGGTAACGCGCAGCATTATCATCCTGCCTGCGCCGTCGTTGCCATCATAATCTGCCGTATCTGTTGTTCTCGCCCCCCAGCCATGCTGAGCGGCAGGCAATCGTTTGTATTGCCGCGCGCGTAAATTTTGATATTTTGGCAGAAGGCTGGCTTATCACAGCCCCATCTGAAGTCTGCAAAATAGGGTCGGGAAATGGCAAAAGTATCACTGGAGAAAGACAAAATTAAGTTTCTGCTGGTGGAAGGCGTCCACCAGAGCGCGCTGGATAATCTGCGCGCGGCAGGTTACACCAATATTGAATATCACAAAGGTGCGCTCGACAGTGACGCGCTGAAAGCGTCCATCCGCGATGCGCACTTTATTGGCATTCGATCCCGTACTCAGCTGACTGAAGAAATCTTCGCCGCGGCGGAGAAGCTGGTGGCCGTGGGCTGCTTCTGCATCGGCACCAATCAGGTGGACCTGAATGCGGCGGCGAAGCGCGGCGTGCCGGTATTTAACGCGCCTTTCTCCAATACCCGCTCGGTGGCGGAGCTGGTGATTGGCGAACTGCTGCTGCTGATGCGCGGCGTTCCGGAAGCTAATGCCAAAGCACACCGCGGCATCTGGAACAAACAGGCGGCGGGTTCGTATGAAGCGCGCGGCAAAAAACTCGGCATCATCGGCTATGGCCATATCGGCATGCAGCTGGGCGTGTTGGCGGAAAGTCTGGGCATGCATGTCTTCTTCTACGATATTGAAAACAAGCTGCCGCTGGGCAACGCCACGCAGGTGACGCACCTTTCCGACCTGCTCAATATGAGCGACGTGGTCAGTCTGCATGTGCCGGAAACGCCGTCGACCCAGAATATGATGGGCGCCGAGGAGCTGGCGCTGATGAAGCCCGGTTCGCTGCTGATCAACGCCTCGCGCGGCACGGTCGTGGATATTCCGGCGCTGTGCGGCGTGCTGGCCAGCAAACATCTGGCGGGCGCGGCGATTGACGTATTCCCGGAAGAACCGGCTACCAACAGCGATCCGTTCAGCTCTCCGCTGTGCGAGTTTGATAACGTTATTCTGACGCCGCATATTGGCGGATCGACGCAGGAAGCGCAGGAGAATATCGGCATTGAAGTGGCGGGCAAGCTGGCGAAATATTCGGACAACGGCTCTACGCTCTCCGCCGTTAACTTCCCGGAAGTCTCCCTGCCGATGCACGGCGAGCATGTCAGCCGCCTGCTGCATATCCATGAAAACCGCCCAGGCGTGCTGACGGCGATCAACCAGATTTTCGCGGAGCAGGGCATCAACATCGCCGCGCAGTATCTGCAAACCACGCCGGCGATGGGCTATGTGGTGATCGATATCGACGCGGAGCAGGATGCGGCGCATAAAGCGCTGGCGTCGATGAAGGCGATCCCCGGCACCATGCGCGCGCGCCTGCTTTACTGATTGAGATAAGCGCTCTGGTTGTTGTTTACACGCCGTCCTGTCTCAGGGCGGCGTTTTACTTTTCCCACTGCCAGAAATGCGAAGGGGTCAGAATCGCCGGTAACGGCACATCCCAGTCGGCGCACGGCAGCTTCTCAACCTGCTGGCAGTCATGCGCCAGCCCTATCGGCAGAAACCGATGCCGACGCCAGTTCTGCAAGGTGCGATCGTAAAAGCCGCCGCCCATGCCGAGCCGTTGTCCCTGGCGATCGAATGCCACCAGCGGCACGAACATTACATCCAGTCGATCGAGCGGAATCAGGTTCTGTATATCAAGCGGGGGTTCGGGAATTCTCAGACAGTTCTGCGTCAGCACGGTTTCCGGCGTGTAACGGATAAACAACAGATTGCCGGGCGAAAAGGGGTGCAGAACGGGCAGATAAACCTGCTTATGATGCTGCCAGAGCCGGGCGATAAGCGGGCGGGTATTAAGTTCGCCGTCAACGGAGAGAAACAGGGCGATATGCTGCGCCTGATCCACCGGCGCCACGTTTAGCGCATGTTCGGCAACGCTGTCCGCCGCCAGGGTTTGCTGTTCAGCGCTCAGCCCGCGCCGCAAATGACGGACGTGAGTACGGATAACCTGGCGATCGAGCTGAGAGTGAGACATGGGATTTTCCTGCGCCTGCGGGTGTGTTGCGACTATACACAGCAGAGGCAAGCAATTTCAACCCGTCGGCAACGCGCCGGGAAAAGCAACAACGAAAGGGATAAAGAAGGGAATCTCCGAGATGCCGCCGTAGGCTGTAACCCTTGAACCCTTGGTTCAAGGTGAACATGCCGTCGCAACCATTAGGCTTCCCGGACGGACCGGGCATGCTCACAGGTTACGGAGCGTCACATTCTGTTTGTTTGAAATATCGGCTCAGGGGACTGGCCCACTTGCAAACATCTCAGAGAAATTTGACCTCACCGCCACTGTATCACAGTTGGCCGCAAAGTATTATTCGAACTTCGCACCCTGGCGTTCAGTTATACGACCCTGCTCAAGCAGCGCTTGTTCAATGGTCTGTTGCAACATGCGAATGCGTTGTTCCATGTTAGCAGCGTAGTCTCGGGTTTTCACCTTTTCCTGCGCCAGCTCATGGCAAATGTTCAACGCCGCGATGAACACCAGTTGCTCTGTATTTGTGACTCTAGTGCGAACTTTCAGATCTTGCAACCGCTGATTAAGATCTTCCGCCGCCGCATTCAGCGCATCTTGCTGTTCAGGCGGACAATTCACGCGCAATGAACGTCCAAAAATCTGAATATCTACCGGTTGTGCAGACATGCCACCTTCCTGACTGATTACTGCGCCCGCATCGCTCTGAACCTGCTCCGGCTCAGAAGGGGCGCCACTATATCGACCCTTGTGTGAAGAAACAAGCCCTTTCTGGAAACCCCAAGGCACCTGGTGGTAGCATATCACGAACTTAATCCGCCAACGATGATGAATGCGTATGTCTACAGATAACACACAGCCGGGCTATCAGGCGCTGGCGTCCGCTCTTAGCCAACAGGGCGTGGGAATGACACCGGCTGAAATGCATGGCCTGATCAGCGGCATTGTCTGCGGTGGCAATAAAGATCACAGCTGGAAAACGCTGGTTCACGATCTGACCAACGAAGGACTGGCGTTCTCTCAGTCGCTGTCCCAGCCGCTGCAGGCGCTGCACGGCCATATTCAGGACACGCTGGAAGAAGAAGGCTTTCTGTTCCAGCTGATGCTGCCCGATGAAGAAGAGAGCAGCGTCTTTGAGCGTGCTGACGCGCTGGCCGGCTGGGTGAACCACTTCCTGTTGGGGCTGGGCGTAACGCAGCCTAAACTGGATAAGGTAAAAGGCGAAGCTGGCGAAGCCATCGACGATCTGCGCACCATCGCTCAGCTTGGCTATGATGAAGAAGAAGACGATCGCGAAGAGCTGGCGCAGTCGCTGGAAGAAGTGATTGAGTATGTGCGCGTGGCGGCCTTGCTGTGCCACGAGACATTCAACCCGCCGGAGATGCCGACCGCGCCGGAGATGAAAAAACCGACGCTACACTGATCGTTTTGCTATCGCCGCGCGACGGCCTCACTCAGGGAGAAGATACGGATGATTACGCTGGATACTTTTTTGCAGCGCCGCCAGAGGCTGCTGGCGAGTATGGCACCGGGCAGCGCGGCGCTGATTTTCGCCGCGCCGGAGGTCACGCGCAGTGCGGACAGTGAATACCCTTACCGTCAGAACAGCGATTTCTGGTACTTCACCGGCTTTAACGAGCCTGAAGCGCTGCTGGTGCTGATTAAAAGCGACGACACGCATAATCACAGCGTGCTGTTTAACCGCGTGCGCGATAAACAGGCGGAAATCTGGTTCGGCCGTCGTCTGGGACAGGAGGCGGCGCCGGAGAAGCTGGGCGTCGATCGCGCGCTGCCGTGGGATGCGCTGGATGAACAGCTACATCAGCTGCTGAACGGCCTTGATGTGGTCTATCATGCGCAGGGCGAATATGAATTTGCCGATCGCATCCTGTTTAGCGCGCTGGACAAGCTGCGTCGCGGCTTCCGGCAGAACCTGACGGCGCCGGACACGCTGACCGACTGGCGTCCCTGGGTGCATGAAATGCGGCTGTTCAAAGATCCCGAAGAACAGGATATTTTGCGTCGCGCCGGGAAAATCAGCGCTATGGCCCATACACGGGCGATGCAGACCTGTCGGCCCGGCATGTTTGAATATCAGCTCGCCGGGGAAATTCACCACGAGTTTACCCGCCATGGCGCGCAGCACCCTTCCTACAACACCATTGTCGGCGGCGGCGACAACGCCTGCATTCTGCATTACACCGAAAACGAAAGCGAATTGCGCGATGGCGATCTGGTGCTGATCGATGCGGGCTGCGAATTCCACGGTTACGCAGGCGATATTACCCGCACTTTTCCGGTGAATGGCAAATTCAGCGCGCCGCAGCGCGCGATTTACGACATCGTGCTGGCCTCGCTCTACAAGGCGCTTGCGCTGTTTCGTCCCGGCGTCAGCATCCGTCAGGTGAACGAAGAGGTCGTGCGCGTCATGGTGAGCGGGCTGGTCGAACTTGGCGTGATGCAGGGCGACGTCGAACAGCTGATCGCGGAAAATGCGCACCGGCAATTTTTTATGCACGGGCTGAGTCACTGGCTGGGGCTGGATGTGCATGACGTCGGTAACTACGGCACGCCGGATCGCGGTCGTATCCTGGAGCCGGGCATGGTGTTAACCGTCGAGCCGGGACTCTATATCGCGCCGGACGCCGACGTGCCGCCGGAATATCGCGGCATCGGCGTGCGCATTGAGGATGACATCCTGATTACTGAACAGGGCAATGAAAATCTTACCGATAGCGTAGTGAAAGACGCTGACGCTATCGAAGCGCTGATGGCGGCAGCGCAACAGGCATGAGCGTGATCGTTGCCGGCGGCGGCATGACGGGCGCAACCCTGGCGCTGGCGATCTCTCATCTTACTCAGGGCGCACTGCCGGTAACGGTTATTGAGGCGGTCGCGCCGGGAGACCGCGCGCATCCAGGCTATGACGGACGGGCGATCGCGCTGGCGGAAGGCACCTGCCAGCAGCTGGCGGGCCTTAACCTCTGGCCTGCGCTGGCGAGCTGCGCCACGCCGATTACCCATGTGCACGTTAGCGATCGCGGGCACGCCGGTTTTGTGAATATCGACGCCGCCGATTATGGCGTCGCGGCGCTGGGCAATGTGGTTGAGCTGCATGAGGTGGGCAACCGGCTCTATCAGCTGCTACGCAAAGCGCCGGGCGTGACGCTGCGCTGCCCGGAAACGGTCAGCCGGGTTGAGCGGCGGCAGGATGGCGTCAGCGTCACGCTGGCGAGCGGCGAAAAGCTGGATGGACAGCTGCTGGTGGCGGCGGATGGTTCCCGTTCGCATATCGCCGCCGCCTGCGGCATTCAGTGGCGCAGCGAGGATTACCAGCAGATCGCGGTTATCGCCAACGTGACGACGCAGATCGCCCATCAGGGGCGGGCGTTTGAACGTTTCACGCAACACGGGCCGCTGGCGCTGCTGCCTATGTCGAACGGCCGCAGTTCGCTGGTCTGGTGTCATCCGCCGGAAGCGAAAACACGCATCGACGGCTGGAGCGACGCGACCTTTTTAGCGGAGCTGCAACAGGCGTTCGGCTGGCGGCTGGGGCGTTTTACCCATGTGGGGCAGCGCCACAGCTATCCGCTGGCGCTGCAAATGGCCAGCCAGACGGTCGCGCATCGGCTGGCGCTGGTGGGCAACGCGGCGCAGACGCTGCACCCGATCGCCGGACAGGGCTTCAATCTCGGCATGCGCGATGTTATGTCGCTGGCGGAAACGCTGGCGGCGGCGCATCGCGAGCGGCAGGATGCGGGCAGCTTCGCCGTGCTGCAGCGCTACGGACAACGACGCGCAACCGATCGTGACGCCACGATCGGCATAACGGATGGGCTGGTGCGGCTGTTCGCCAACCGCTACCTGCCGCTGGTCGTTGGGCGTAATCTCGGCCTGATGACAATGGATAATTTACCCTGGCTGCGCAACCGCCTGGCGGAGCGGACGCTGGGCTGGGTAACGCGCTGAAAAGAGGATTTCAATGCAAACTTATGATGTGGTGATCGCCGGCGGCGGTATGGTTGGCCTGGCGGTCGCCTGCGGCTTACAGGGCTGCGGGCTGCGTATCGCGGTGCTGGAGAAAGCGGCGCCGGACGCGTTTAACCCCAACGAACCGCACGGACTGCGCGTTTCCGCCATTAACGCGGCCAGCGAGCGTCTGTTACAGCATCTTGACGTCTGGTCAGCGATTCTGGCGCTGCGCGCCAGCAGCTATCACGGTATGGAAGTATGGGATCGCGACAGCTTTGGCCGTATTGAATTTGATCAGCCCCAGGGCGTCAGCCATCTTGGCCATATCATTGAAAACCAGGCGATCCACCAGGCGCTCTGGCAGCGCGCGCAGCAGCTGAGCGATATCACGCTGCTGGCGCCGGCGCAGCTGCAACAGGTCGCCTTCGGCGATAACGAAGCCTTTATTACGCTGGAAGACGGCAATATGATGAGCGCCCGGCTGCTGATCGGCGCCGACGGCGCCCACTCGTGGTTGCGCAGCAAAGCCGATATCCCGTTAACCTTCTGGGACTACGACCATCATGCGCTGGTCGCCAATATTCGCACCGAACAGCCGCATCAGGCGGTAGCGCGTCAGGTGTTCCACGGCGATGGCATCCTGGCGTTTCTGCCGCTCAGCGATCCGCATCTCTGTTCAATCGTCTGGTCGCTGTCACCGCAGGAAGCGACGCGGCTACGTGATATGCCCGCCGAGCTGTTTAACCAGCAGCTGTCGGTGGCGTTTGATATGCGTCTGGGGCTATGCAAGGTAGAGAGCGAACGCCAGACCTTTCCGTTGATGGCGCGCTATGCCCGCCAGTTTGCCGCTCACCGGCTGGCGCTGGTCGGCGACGCCGCGCATACCATTCATCCGCTGGCGGGGCAGGGCGTCAACCTGGGCTTTATGGACGCCGCCGAGCTGACAGGCGAAATCCGCCGCCTGCATCAGCAGGGCAAAGATATCGGTCAGCATCTCTATCTGCGTCGCTATGAGCGTACGCGCAAGCACAGCGCCGCCGTGATGCTGGCAAGCATGCAGGGCTTTCGTGAGTTGTTTGCCGGCAATAATCCGGCGAAAAAGCTGCTGCGCGACGTCGGCCTGCGGCTGGCGGACAACCTGCCTGGCGTGAAGCCGCGCCTGCTGAAACAGGCGATGGGGCTGCACGATCTGCCGGAATGGCTGCGCTGATATCTTTCTCATTGCGCTGAGACATCTCTTCAATAAGGGCCGAAAGGTCCTTTTTCATTTTTGCGCCATGCCTGTTGCCCTCACGCATCTTTTCTCTAAGCGTATTGAAGGCGTTGGGGTGCTCAGCCCCGCCCTGACGCGACGTTATTCGAGGCTCCAACGCGATTCGCACCATTTTGAGGCGCGCGCACGCTTTTCGCGCGCTCATTTGAATTATTCTAATTTCACTCCCTGCTTCGCATTACTTTTGCTCATGAGTAAGTCTTTTCTGTGCCGGGCGATTTTCACGTTATTTATCCGCTGTCTGGTTTTTAAACGGCTTTGTTGCGCGTCTGTTGTTTGTTATGTGCCTTATGACGCATTTTTGTAGTCAAAAATTCTGCACAATCCCAAAGACATCGGACGATGCCGACGCCGTTTCGCCCCTGTTTAGCTTATGGTTAAAACCGGCGTTCAGTGGTAACGTCAGGGCAAAGAGAACGTTTGCGTCGGACGTTTTAGCCACATTTAGCGTCTACCCAACCCGTTAACGCACAGGAATGTTATGAAGCAGACTCCTTTGTATGAACAGCATCAGGCCTGCGGCGCCCGCATGGTCGATTTCCATGGCTGGATGATGCCGCTGCACTACGGCTCGCAGATCGATGAACATCATGCGGTGCGTCAGGATGCCGGCATGTTTGATGTCTCCCATATGACCATTGTCGATCTGCGCGGCGAGCGCACCCGGGAATTTCTGCGCATCCTGCTGGCCAACGACGTTGCGCGTCTGACGCAGCCGGGCAAGGCGCTCTACAGCGCGATGCTCAACGCATCGGGCGGCGTGATTGACGATTTGATTGTTTACTTTATGACCGAAGAATGGTTTCGCCTCGTGGTTAACTCCGCTACGCGCGACAAAGATCTGGCGTGGATCGGCG
Source organism: Mixta sp. (assembly GCF_024610815.1). Taxonomy (NCBI): domain Bacteria; kingdom Pseudomonadati; phylum Pseudomonadota; class Gammaproteobacteria; order Enterobacterales; family Erwiniaceae; genus Mixta; species Mixta sp. Next base: position 4,881 of record NZ_JANION010000194.1, on the reverse strand, counting down.
AGCATGCGCAGCCGTTCGGCGTCACGTTGCAAGAGCGCGACGATCTGGCATTGATCGCCGTTCAGGGACCGCAGGCGCAGCAGAAAGCGCAAACGGTCTTCAGCGACGCGCAGCGCCAGGCGGTAAGCGGCATGAAGCCCTTTTTCGGCGTCGAGGCGGACGGTTGGTTTATCGCTACCACCGGTTATACCGGCGAAAGCGGCTATGAAATCGCGTTGCCGAACGCGCAGGCCGCCGGGCTGTGGCAGCGCCTGCTGGCCGCTGGCGTGAAGCCCGCCGGGCTGGGCGCGCGCGATACGCTGCGTCTCGAAGCGGGCATGAATCTTTACGGTCAGGAAATGGATGAAGGCGTCTCGCCGCTGGCGGCGAATATGGGCTGGACGCTCTGCTGGGAGCCGACCGATCGCCAGTTTATTGGTCGGGAGGCGCTGGAATTGCAGCGTGAAAAAGGTACCGACAAGCTGGTGGGCCTGATCATGACGGAGAAGGGCGTGCTGCGTAATGAACTGCCGGTGATGTTCACCGACGCGCAGGGCAACTTGCACCAGGGCGTTATCACCAGCGGCTCCTTCTCGCCCACGCTGGGCTACAGCATCGCGCTGGCGCGCGTGCCGGCAGGCATCGGCGAACGCGCTATCGTGCAAATTCGCAACCGGGAAATGCCGGTAAAAGTCACCAAACCTATTTTTGTCCGCGCCGGTAAGCCGGTCGCTCAGTAACTATTTCAGGAGAATGCGGCGATGAGCAATGTGCCAAACGAATTAAAATATCGTGAAAGTCATGAGTGGGTGCGTAAGGAAGCGGACGGCACTTATACCGTAGGCATTACCGAACATGCGCAGGAGCTGTTGGGCGATATGGTCTTTGTCGATCTGCCGGACGCGGGCGCCAGCTTCGCCGCCGGAGATGACTGCGCCGTCGCCGAATCGGTCAAGGCCGCCTCTGACATTTACGCGCCGCTGAGCGGCGAAATCGTCGCGGTAAACGCCGATCTGGAAGCGTCGCCGGAACTGGTGAACAGCGATCCTTACGGCGCAGGCTGGCTGTTCCGCATCAAGGCGAGCGATGAGTCCGAACTGGAACAGCTGCTGAACGCCGAAGGCTACCAGGCCGCTATCGACGAATAACTTCAGGCGGGCCGTCCGCGCGCAGTCAGGCGCGGGCGGCTCTCTTTACGGGCCGCGACAGACGACTCGTTATCACCAGCCGTAGCCAGCTCTTCAGGATTGACGATTCATGACTCAGACACTCAGCCAGCTTGAACATACTGGCGCCTTTATCGAACGCCACATCGGCCCGTCTCCCGCGCAGCAGGAAAGCATGCTGCAGGCGATCGGCGCCAGCTCGCTCAATGCGTTAATCACCAGCATCGTGCCGGCCGACATTCAGCTGCCGGGGCCGCCCGCTGTCGGCGATGCGCTGACGGAACATCAGGCGCTGGCGGAACTGAAAGCGATCGCCAGCCGCAACCAGCGTTTCAAATCTTATATCGGCATGGGCTATACGCCGGTGCTGACGCCGCCCGTTATCCTGCGCAACCTGCTGGAAAATCCGGGCTGGTATACCGCCTATACCCCTTATCAGCCGGAGGTGTCGCAGGGCCGGCTGGAGGCGTTGCTGAACTTCCAGCAGCTGACGCTGGATCTGACCGGGCTGGATATCGCCTCCGCGTCGCTGCTGGACGAAGCGACGGCGGCGGCGGAAGCGATGGCGATGGCCAAACGCGTCAGCAAGCTGAAGAACGCCAACAAATTTTTTATCGCCGAGGATATTCATCCGCAGACGCTGGACGTCGTGAAAACCCGCGCGGAGACCTTCGGCTTTGAGCTGATTATCGATAAAGCGGAGCGCGCGCGCGATCATGACGAGCTGTTCGGCGTGCTGCTGCAACAGATCGGCACCACCGGCGAAGCGCATGACTACAGCGCACTCATCGCCGATCTCAAGGCGCGCAACGTCGTCGTCAGCGTGGCGGCCGATTTTATGGCGCTGGTGCTGCTGGAGGCGCCGGGCAAGCAGGGCGCGGATATCGTCTTCGGTTCCGCCCAGCGTTTCGGCGTGCCGATGGGTTATGGCGGGCCGCACGCCGCCTTCTTCGCCGCGCGCGATGAATACAAGCGTTCGATGCCGGGGCGCATTATCGGCGTCTCGCGCGACGCCGCGGGCAATACCGCGCTGCGCATGGCGATGCAGACGCGCGAGCAACATATTCGTCGTGAAAAAGCGAACTCCAATATCTGTACCTCGCAGGTGCTGCTGGCCAATATTGCCGGTTTCTATGCCGTATTCCATGGCCCGGAAGGACTGAAGCGCATCGCCGGGCGCATCCATCGCTTGACCGATATTCTGGCCGCTGGCCTGAAGCAGGGCGGCCTGACGCTGCGCCATCAACACTGGTTCGATACCCTTACCGTTGAGGTAAACGATAAGGCGGCGGTGCTGGCGCGCGCGCTCAGCTTCGGCGTTAACCTGCGTACCGATATCCATCATGCGGTCGGCATTACGCTGGATGAGACTACCACGCGGGAAGATGTCGCCACACTGTTCGTGATCCTGCTCGGCGACGAGCATGGCCTGGATATTGAGGCGCTGGATAACGCAGTCGCAGCCAACAGCGGCTCAATTCCGACGGCGCTGCAACGTCAACAGCCGCTGCTGACGCATCCGGTTTTCAACCGCTATCACAGCGAAACCGAGATGATGCGCTACATGCACAGTCTGGAGAAAAAGGATTTAGCGCTTAATCAGGCGATGATCCCGCTCGGCTCCTGCACCATGAAGCTTAACGCCGCCGCTGAGATGATTCCGATTACCTGGCCGGAATTCGCCGAACTGCATCCGTTCTGTCCCGCCGAGCAGGCGGGAGGCTATCTGCAAATGATTGCCCAGCTGTCGCAGTGGCTGGTGCAGCTCACTGGTTATGATGCGCTCTGCATGCAGCCTAACTCCGGCGCGCAGGGCGAATACGCCGGTCTGCTGGCGATCCGTCGCTACCATGAAAGCCGTGGCGAAGGCGAACGCCATATCTGTCTGATCCCCAGCTCCGCCCATGGCACCAACCCGGCGTCGGCGCAGATGGCCGGCATGTCGGTAGTGGTGGTAGCCTGCGACAAGCAGGGCAATATTGATCTGCACGATTTGCGCCAGAAGGCGGAGCAGGCGGGCAAGGCGCTCTCCTGCATTATGGTCACCTATCCTTCTACGCACGGCGTGTATGAAGAGACGATCCGCGAAGTCTGTCAGATCGTTCATCAGTACGGCGGCCAGGTTTACCTCGACGGCGCTAATATGAACGCGCAGGTCGGCATCACCACGCCGGGCTATATCGGCGCCGATGTGTCTCACCTGAACCTGCATAAAACCTTCTGCATTCCGCACGGCGGCGGCGGTCCGGGCATGGGGCCGATCGGCGTCAAGGCCCACCTGGCGCCGTTTGTGCCGGGCCACAGCGTGGTGCAGATTGACGACATGCTGACGCAGCAGGGTGCGGTTTCCGCCGCGCCGTTCGGCAGCGCCTCGATTCTGCCGATCAGCTGGATGTACATTCGCATGATGGGCGCGGAAGGGCTGAAGCAGGCCAGCGCCGTCGCTATCCTTAACGCGAACTATATCGCCAGCCGTCTGCAATCGGCTTATCCGATCCTTTATGCCGGACGTGATGGCCGCGTGGCGCACGAGTGTATTCTCGATATTCGTCCGCTGAAAGAGCAGACCGGCATCAGCGAGCTGGATATCGCCAAACGCCTGATTGATTACGGTTTCCACGCGCCGACCATGTCGTTCCCGGTGGCGGGCACGCTAATGGTAGAGCCGACCGAGTCAGAAGGGAAAGCGGAGTTGGATCGCTTTATCGACGCGATGTTGGCGATCCGCATGGAGATCGATCGTGTGGCGGATGGCGAATGGCCGCTGGAGGATAACCCGTTGGTCAACGCGCCGCACACCCAGCAGGAGCTGGTGGGCGAGTGGTCGCATCCTTACAGCCGCGAGCTGGCGGTCTTCCCGGCGGGCAGCGATAACAAATATTGGCCGACGGTGAAGCGTCTGGATGATGTATTCGGCGACCGTAACCTGTTCTGCTCTTGCGTGCCGATGAGCGAATACCAGTAATCGCGTTGGGCTGCGCCTGCACTATCAGGCGCAGCCGGTTGTTACATAAGGCGTAAAATAAGAAGGGTTTGCCAGCAAACCCTTTTTTATGAAAAACGTTTTATTGTTCCTGGAGTTCCAGTTCAGCAATTAGCGGTAAATGATCGCTGGCGGCCGCCCAGTTGAACCCCTCTTTTTCATCAGGAACATTAAGTCCCTTAACGTTCCACTTCTGCCCTTTAAACGTAAAAATATGGTCAAGGTCCAGAGCAGGATTGATAGCGGGCCAGGTTCGAAGATCGACGTCGTTTTTAACGACCGGATTCCAGAAATAATTGATTTCTTTAACCGGCTGTTCGTTTGCCGTGGAGTTAAAGTCACCCGCCAGAATTTTGACTGCGGAAGCGATATTGGCGAAATCGGAAGGCGCATCGCCTATGCTCAGGTCAAGCAGATAACGCGCCTGGTTAAGGCGCACTTCGGGGTTCTTCTGCCAGTCCAGGTGCGTGGTCATAACGATAACCGGCGAATCAAAGCCGGGTACAGCAAGTTGCGAGATCAAAACAACACGCTGCTCCGCTTCGCCGGAAGGCAAATTAATCACCTGGGATTTATCTATTTTATATTTCGACAATAAACCAACGCCATATTCGGTAATGACTCCAACTTATTGATAGTGTTTTATGTTCAGATAATGCCCGATGACTTTGTCATGCAGCTCCACCGATTTTGAGAACGACAGCGACTTCCGTCCCAGCCGTGCCAGGTGCTGCCTCAGATTCAGGTTATGCC
>NZ_JANION010000193.1:0-32649 GCF_024610815.1 Mixta sp. | reverse complement strand
AGCCAGAGATGACGACGAAGTTTGTCGACCGAAGATTATCTGTGTGAGGCAGCGTCTACCGCTTTCTCTGGCACCTTCTGTGCTGATGCTTTTGAACGTTTTTTTTGACAGCGGCGGTATCGTTTTTTTATCGATCTTGTTTTAACGCGGGTAGTTATCGTGACGTCAGCCTATTGCTGACCCAGGCGAAAAGTTGCGGAATGATTAATTTTTCAGGGAAAATAATGAGCGCATTTTATTATGTTGAAAAGAACACCTCGTTTAGCGGCATTCGCCTGGTTCATGAAGCTGGCTGTCAGAATTTACCGCAAGCCGATAACCGTATTTTTCTTGGGTCTTTTTCGCATATTTCCTTTGCGGTACAGGCAGCCAACATCCGTTACTCCAGCTCAGCACCTTGCCTGCATTGCATTTCCCGACACGGATAAACGATATTGCCTGATAACATAGCGGATAAACAGGCCGACAGCAGCGTTGCAGAATGTTGCGGTCTGTGATGACTCACGCGCATCAGCGTGTTCACGCTGCGTGCTGTGAAAGCAGGTGGAAATCGCTGCCTGGCGCGCTGGTGTAAAGCGCGCGCAGTAACGCTGCTGAGGCGCCCAGAAACTAACGCCCGTCTTTATTAAGCATTATTCAACGCGGGCGACAGGCGCGTTGAGCTGGCAAGACTACGGCGAATCACCATACATATCACGCGCCAGAATTACAGATTATTTCTCTCCTGCGCTTTCAAAAATGCCGGTCTGTTCATTGCTCTGTTGAGATAGTTTCCTGCGTTAGGGGTCATAATGGCTCCGCAGATTTTGGCCCACAGTAGCGTGTGTGAGAGGAAAATCTCAGCCAGCGGAAGTTATCTCCTGCTACCCACGCCTGATGGTCGTGCAGCCGCACCAGCGCGATACCGCTTTTATAGGTCTTCATGGCGAAACTCCCTGCAATGATAATATCCGCTTATAAAATAGACCGGCAGGGCGAGTCGATCCCAGGCAGGCCAGAGGCTGACGCAGCTCATATGTTTGAGGGCAGGTGTAGAGGCAACAGAGCTCTTGTCTATGATTTTATCGCCGAAACGCTTGCTGTAGCCTTTTGAAGAAGGAACTTATAATTTCTCTTTTTTAACGGCTATGCTGTTTCTCTTTTCGGTAAATACAATGCTGTCATCAGGAATATCTTTATTGATAAAGGACATTGCACCGATAGTAACGTTATTTCCGATGCGTAAATTGTCGCCAATGATACAGCTGTTCGCGCCTACTTCAACATTATCGCCAATATTTATTTTTGGATGATGATTGCTGCCTCTGCCGGATAAACCTATTGTAGTGTTCTGTCGTACCTTAAAGTTTTTTCCAATAACTGCACAGCCATTTATTACCACGGAAAGATAATGCGTGACGATTAGTCCCGGTGCTATTTGGGCAGGGAGCTGAATCTCGGTGTTATATTTTTGTATAAGCTTTCTGTTTATTCTGTAGGCTAATTGTTTTTTTGCCGGTGATCCAGTGTGATACAGGTAAGATGCAATACGCCACCAAAAATTGAAGCGTCGCTTAGGGCATTTTAACGCTTTATGTAAAGCGCGCCACCATGAAAACGGTTTTTCATTCATTATTACCTCACGTTGCAGGCAGTGATAAAGATGCTTCCTTAATTCATTCTTTCTAACAGGATTTAACGCAACGTTTTTTCTTACCGTCTGATCAAGTGTATTGTTCTGCATGTTATGAGTTCCATTGCTGTTAAGGTTTACAGGAAGTTTATTTGCGGCGCGGTAGCGTCTGATTGATTAGCAGATCGTTCACTTTTTAGATGGCAGGATATTTTAATTAAAAACAGGCGCAGTGCATTGATGTAGCGCATTATTACACGTTGTGTTTCTTATGGGTTGCGTATGCTATATATTAAAAAGAGTGATTTAATAGTGGAGGTTAAGTGGATAATAAAGGTGTTTCACTTTTTCAGCAGAGGCGCGCCTGCCGAGGCCGCCTGTTAAGCTGTTATCAGACTAACGTTCGTTCAATAAGTCGTTTGTAGTCATAAAAATCGGCGGATGCAGCCTGAGCCAGCGCTCAGCTTTGCATAGCGCGGCCAGCATTAACTGTCTACCTCCTTCCAGGTAAGTTCCATAAGAAAAAATTTACCGAAACGATTCGCTATGTAACTTATTAATAACGATAGATAACGCAGGGGATATATGGAATAAACGGCTAAAGTTTATGTCTGATTCGCTGTTATTCTGTCCACGATCATCGGGAGGAAGCATGTACTTTCTAAGTTTTTGCTGCCCGAAGTGCGGCTGCGAAAAATTCGTCTTTACCCGTTACTGTCACTTTAGGCGGACCGGGCATGGCGCCGCCTGCGCAAGGTGTAAAGCGCCGCTGACCATCGCCTCGTGCCTGAGCCATAAGCATGGCCAGCCGACGGGCTCGAACCATCAGGCGGAAGCAACGCGCTTGCGCGAATAGGCGATTCGCCACGGAGCGAAGATTTATCTTCGCCCGTTTTAATTCTTTTCACCGTCACAGCAAAAACGCCTCGCCAGGCTATAGTCAACAGGTTCCCACAACGCCGGAGGTAGATATGTCTGAACGCCCCGATTTTGACGAACCCTTGCCAGATGATATTGAAGATGATGAAGACGATATTGAATACATTGAGGGGGAAGACGATTTGCCTCCCGATGCCGGAAAAGATATCTGAGCAAGAATCAAACCGCCTGCGGGCGGTTTTTTTATGCAGTAAAAAATCCTTAAACGTGAAAGCGCGCCACAGGTACCCTGTAATGGTGATGCCGGGAAACGCGTGACGACGAGCGTTACCCATACCGGACATTGTTTTATCATTTTTGTCTTTCCGACCCGTAAAAGAGAAGCGGAGTCGGTACGTCGTAGCGTATCCGCATAAGGTATCAATATCCGGTGCGTTGCCAGCGTGCGCGCGTGCGGCCAACAGGCGCAGCGGGCGGTGCGTTTGAAGAAATTGTAAAAGGGAAGAGAGCCATGATGTTCAGCATTCGCCGCGTTCGTCAGGATGAGGGAGAGATGGTCATCGCCATCTGGCGCCGAGCCGTCGATGCCACCCACCACTTTTTAACGTCGGCTGATAAACAAGACATTGAGCGCGAGGTGCGCGCATTTTTGCCGCAGGCGCCGCTGTGGATTGCGGTCACACCGCAGGACAGGCCTGTCGCTTTTATGCTGCTTTCTGAAGATCATCTCGACGCGTTGTTCGTCGATCCCGAACTGCGCGGCTGCGGCGTGGGACGACTGCTGGTGAAACATGCGCTTGCGTTGATTCCGTCCTTAACCACTGATGTCAACGAACAGAATGCACAGGCCGCAGGATTTTATAAAAAGATGGGGTTTGTCGTAACCGGCCGCTCGCCCGTCGATGATTGCGGTCGGCCTTATCCGCTGCTGCATTTACGCTATCGCGGCGCCTGAAAAGGCGGTTTACAGGAATAAAAAAGCCCGGACTGAACGGGCTATGGAAAGTGCGACATTCGATATAAAACGGGTGACAATTAAGACTGCGGCTGGCCAACCGGGCCCTGGCCCTGGGTGCCGCCAGGCACTGACTGATTGCTTGGCGCGTGCGGACGGCCATCAGGGCCGACGGCGCTGCTGTCGTGCTGACAACCCGCCAGCGCAAACAGGCTGGAAAGAATAAATAAACCACCGATAATCTTTTTCATGAAATTCCCTGTGTAAGTTTAACGCAACAACAACGTTGCCCTTAAAGGGTAGTGAACAGCGGCGCGTTGTCAAAGCCGCAGGCGCGGCAGCGTCTTGTTTTTATGGATGTTTAAGATAAAACTGAGGAAGGAGTAAAGACCTGCGTGCGTCGGTAAAGAGGGCATAGGCCTGGTCGCGCGTTTTGAAGAAAGGGCTACTGAGGGAAATTCACCACGTCCGCTGACATATCGTCAATTGCCTGTTTCACGTCCGCCGCGCTGTTGGCGACATTTTTACCGTATTCCTCAATGCGTCCTGCGCCGCACCGGCAGTGTGATGCTTTCACACTATGCTTAAAGCGTAAAATCCATGATGAGGAGAAGGAAATGGCGATGATGCCGCTATGGGCGCAGGCAGGATTCTGGGGGTTTATTTCTGGCTTTGCATTAGTGATCGGCGCAGCGGTCGCGTGGTTTATCGCCGTGCCGCAGCGCGCTATCGCGGCGATAATGGCCTTTGGCAGCGGCGTGCTGATCTCCGCGCTCTCCTTTGAGCTGATGGATGAAGCGTATAAAACCGGCGGCTTTGATTCTACCGCCGCTGGTTTTGTCGGCGGCGCGGCTATCTATACTCTGGCGGGCTGGCTGCTGGCGAAGCGCGGGGCGCAGCATCGCAAACGCTCCGGCGGCAAACAGCCCTCGGAGCAGGAGGAGAGCGGCAGCGGTACGGCGATCGCGCTGGGGGCGCTGTTGGACGGCATCCCGGAATCGATTGTTATTGGTCTGTCGATGCTGCATGGCGGCGCCGTCAGCGTGGTGGCGGTGATCGCTATTTTTCTTTCCAATATTCCTGAAGGGTTATCGAGCGCGGCAGGGATGAAAAGAGCGGGGCGCAGCGCTGGTTATGTATTCGGCGTGTGGGGCGGCATTGCGCTGGCTTCCGGCCTGGCGGCGCTGGTGGGCTATACGCTGTTTCAGGGGTTCTCTCCTGACATTATCGCCGCCACGACCGCTATCGCCGCTGGCGCGATTCTGGCGATGCTGGTGGACACCATGATCCCGGAAGCCTTTGCCGAAACGCACAACTTTGCCGGTCTGATTACGGTTAGCGGATTTCTGGCGGCGTTCGTGCTCAGTAAAATGGGCGGCTAAAAGGGGCGGGCCTCCTTACATAAAGGGAAATTCGGGGCTTTGGCTGACAGAAAACGCGCCGTTTGTTGCGCTGGCCCGGCAAAAATGTCAGCAGCGGCCTGCCGTTCGGATAACAGCGCCTATAATAGGTGCGCAGGTAATCTCAGGACAGAAAAGCGCATCAGAAGGGGGCTTATGAAAAAGGTGTTTGTGCTGGTGGTCTGCTTATCTCTGACGGGCTGCTCATGGGGCGTCGCATCGCTGATCCCCGCAACGGATGTTTGTCCTAATGGACGTGACGGTGTAACAGGTCAGTGCCACTGACCATCAGCCCGGTTTGAACGCCGGGCTGTACCTCGCTTTAGCCTCCACCATCGTCTCTGGCCACCTTTCTTTACGCCCTGACAGACGGCTTGCCTGAACGCCTGCGGGCATAATGAAAAGCCCCGCCGGAGCGGGGCTGTGAGCCTGGCGGCTGCGCGCCGGGGAAAGACGTCTCAGTCGCGTGAGACAAAAATAATATGCGAGGCCGTTTCATCGCTCAGCAGCATCTCTTCAGCTTCGCCGCTGGCGGAAACGAAAGTCACGGTATCTCCCTGAATCAGATCCTGAAATGCCTCTGCGGGCTGCGTCGCCTTCTGAATTTCAAAATGGCGGCGAAGCGGTGCGTTTTCTCCTGCCGGCTGCTCGGTGAAGTAGTGGCCGGTAAATGCATATTCCGGGTGGTCTTTGATGTGCAGTTGAACAGAGGGCATAACAACCTCCAGATTGCCGTAAACCGAATTATCAGCCTAAACCCAGTTAATCAGTTTGCCATCTTCAGGAGGGCGCGCTGATTGCGATTAAGAAAATTCCTAATCGTCAGGCAGAGATATCACGCCGTGAGCGGGGCGGGCTGCGGCATTGCCCGTTGAATGAAAATTATTCTGTCGTTTTACCTTTCGCCTCTGCTTGTTAAAGCAGCAGTAAAGCGTAGGCTTAAGACACATCAGATATTTACGAGGCGTCTCTTTATGAGGTAACTATGCGCTCACTTAAGTTCAGCTGTCCCGCCTGCGGTAGTCAGAAATTCATGTTCACCTGCTATTCCAGCACGAAAAAAACGCGCCACGGAGCCATCTGCGCCTGCTGTCGCCTGCCTTTAACCAAGACCTCCTGCTTTGCCGATATTGCGGCCAACTCGTGGTTGGAAGAAAAAGTCTGATGCGCTTTCGCCGTTTAACGGCATAACGCGTCCCCTCATTTTCGAAACGGGCGTGGTATAAGTGGAGATTACGCCGGCCGTACAGGCTGAGGATGCAGGTTCGAATCCTGCTGCCCGTTCCACTTCCGCCGCCATAACGTTTCTTCCAGACGGTACGTCTTGCATGGCTGCCTTATTCCGATCTTCCCTGCGCAACGCTGACCCTTTTGCTCTGCCGTGATAAAGTCTGCATGATGATTAACTGCCTGGCGTCGTCGCCAGATTGACCGGAGAGGTTCATTCGCGGATGACCGTCAGAAAAGCTACGGCCACGGGGCTTATCGCCATTTTTCTCTGGCGTCTCCTTGTCGGCTTCCTGCGCGGCGTTACCGAAGGGCCCGGCGCCATCGGCGGCGCGACGACAGGGCGTTGCTACTGCGTTATCACTAAAAAAATCGCTGGCGGCAGCAACGGCATCAGCCTGTTTTTTATCCTCACCGCCGTCACGCTGTGGATGACCTTTTTCTTTAACGCGACGCCCGCGTTTCACTTCAGCATGAAAGTGGCGGCCGAATTATTTAACACAAAACGGATGCGGTTTTAACTGCGGCCAGGGAAGTGAGAAAATGCCGGTAAATTTCGATCTGAACGACCTTTACGCCTTCCGGGCGCTGGTGGAGTATGGCAACTTTCGCATCGCGGCGGAATCGATCTGCCTGTCGCAGTCGGCCCTGAGCCGAAGAATCGACAAGCTGGAAAGCGCGCTGGGTCTGAAGCTGTTTGAAAGAACCACCCGGCGCGTAACGCTGACGCTAAAAGGACAGGCTTTTGCCGAGCGCTCAGGGCGACTACTGGCCGATTTTGAAGAGGTGATGGCCGACATCAGCGAGGTCAGCCAGACGCGAACCGGCCTGGTGACCGTCGCCTGCGTGCCGTCCGCAGCCTACTATTTTATGCCGAACGTGATTAGCCGCTTCCAGGCTCGCTACCCGCGCGTACGGGTGAAGCTCATCGACAGCAGCGCGGGCAATGTCTATGACGCGGTGATGAGCGGGCAGGCCGATTTCGGCATCAGCTTTTCCGGCGTATCGCAGCCGGATATCGAATTTCTGCCGCTGCTGGAGGATGAGTATGTCGCCGCCTGTCGGCATGAGCATCCGATCGCCGGCAATAGCAGCATCAGCTGGCGCGATTTTTACCGGCACGCCTGGGTCGGGCTGGATAAAACCTCCGGCAACCGCAACCTGCTCGATCGGGCGCTGGAGGATATCGTACCGGAACGGCCCAGCATCTGCGAAACCCGACACGTCACCACCATGCTGGGCATGGTTGAAGCGGGGCTCGGCATTGCCGCCGTCCCCGCTATGTCGATGCCTTCGTCGGGTCATTCGGCTCTGACCAGCGTGCCGCTGACCGATCCAGTGGTGAAGCGCACGGTCGGGCTGCTGCGTAAAAATGGCCGCATGGTGTCGCACATCGCCAGAGAGCTGGAAAACCTACTTATTGAACAGTACTGCTCTGTTTAACCGGCGCGACCGAATGCAGGCCGGTTGAGCGCACTACCGCCTGCACCGCCGGCGAAGCCAGGTAGTTCAGTAAATCTTTTGCTTCATGACGATGCGCGGAGGTGACGACAACCGCGCCGGCGAAGCGGGTAATGTACTGGACGCTGGCGGGCAGCTCGCCGATAAAGGTGACGCCCGGCACCGGCAGTAGCTCGCTCACCTGCTGAAAGCCCAGCGTATATTTCCCGTCAGCGACCTGCGAGGCGACCGGAATTCTTTCCACCTTGTGCGCTTTGCCCTGCATCTCCTTCTCAATGCCGAGCGTGTTAAACAGCCGGGTGCTGACATACCTGCCGCTGGCGCTGTCGGAATAAGCCACCGAAGGAGCATCAAGCAGCGCCGCGCGTAATGCTGCCACGGTTTTGATGCTCACCGGCGCGTCGCCTTTTTTAATCACCGCGCCTATCGGCGAATCGGCCAGCTCCACCCTGGAGCCGGGTAAGATCCGGCCCTGTTTCTCCAGTTCGCTCAGCGCATCGCCAACCATAATCACCACGTCCGCCGTTTCCCCGCGCGCCAGCCGCGCCGGGATCGCCTGCGGCGTATTGCCCATTGAAGGGCCGGATACCGTTTTAATGCTGTAGCCCTCCTGCGCGGCAAAGCGCGGGCCCAGCGTCTCCCAGGCGGTTTTAAAGCCGCCGGAGATCATGACGGTCAGCGCTTTCGCCTGCGCGCTCGCGCTGCAAAAGCAGACCATAATCAAAGCAAATAAAGCGTGATGAATTTTCACAATAGCGCTCCTTAGCTAACCGTCTTACCGGCCTGCGGGAAGGGAACGGCGCTGCGGCGATAGAGGTAAAGCGTCGCCAGCAGCGCGCACAGGGCGGCAAAGCTCATCCAGTAACCAGGCGACGCTTTATCGCCGGTATATTCAATCAGCGCGGTGGAGATAACCGGCGTAAAGCCTCCGAACACCGCCGTCGCCAGGCTGTAGGCCAGCGAGAATCCCGCCACTCTGACCTCGACAGGCATGATCTCCGTCAGCGCCGGGATCATTGCGCCGTTGTACAGGCCGTAAATCAGCGACAGCCAGAGCAGTACGCCCAGCATCATATGGAAACTGGGCGCGGCCGCCAGCAGGCTCAGCGCCGGATAAGAGGTGGCCAGCGCCAGCAGCGTCATGACGACCAGCACCGGCTTGCGGCCAAAGCGGTCAGAGAGCGCGCCGCCCACCGGCAGCCAGAAAAAGTTGGATACCGCCACCAGCAGCGTCACCAGCAGGCTGTCAGAGGCGCTGAGCAGCAGCACCTTTTTGCCGAAGGTCGGCGCGTAAACGGTGATCAGGTAGAAGGCGGTCGTCGTCATCGCCACCATCAGCATACCGGCAATCACGACCTGCCAGTTGCCAAGCAGGGTTCTGAACGCCTGTCCCATGCCCGGATGGCTGCGGCGGGCGTTAAACGCCTGCGTCTCTTCCAGCCTGCGGCGCAGCAGGAAAATGAACGGCACAATCAGGCAGCCCAGCAGGAACGGAATACGCCACCCCCATGCGCGCAGCGCCGCATCGTCAAGCAGGGCGTTCAGCGCGAAGCCGATCGCCGCAGCGACCATAATGGCCACCTGCTGACTGCCGGATTGCCAGCTGGTATAGAAGCCTTTGCGTCCCGGCGTGGCGATCTCGGCCAGATAAACCGATACGCCTCCCAGCTCCGCGCCAGCGGAAAAGCCCTGCAACAGACGGCCCATCAGCACCAGGAAGGGCGCCCAAAGGCCGATGCTCTGATAAGAGGGGATCAGGACAATCAGGAAGGTGCCCGCCGCCATGATCGACAGAGTCACAATCAGCCCTTTACGTCTGCCCACTTTATCGATGTACGCGCCGAGCACCACGGCGCCGATCGGTCGCATCAGAAAGCCCGCGCCAAAAACGGCGAAGGTCATCATCAGCGAGGCGAATTCGCTGCTCGCCGGAAAAAAGGTGTGGGCGATATAGGTGGCATAGAAACCGAACAGGAAAAAGTCGAACTGTTCGAGAAAATTACCCGACGTCACACGGAATATTGCGCCAATACGGGAACGGGTTGTTGTGGGTGAGGTAGAAGATGTTTGCATCTGAGTCTCCGGTTTATTGATGACGCTTCTTGCTGCGCCTGTTTTGAAGACTGAACCAGCCGGACAAAGTTAATAAGTGCAATATGCGAATGATCCGATGCGTTTCGCGCATGAATAAATGACGCGTTGCAATAACAGGCCGTATTTACAGTGCTTTACCTTTCAGATGCTGATTATCCTGTCGCCCGGCACGGCAGAGTGAGTTTTCTATTTTGTGACATAATTCATAATAGAAATGCAAAGTTATGTAGGTTAAATGTTATTCGAAAAGGGAAGGCCGGGTGATAAAACCGTACTGTTGCGTTCACCAATTCAGCATGTCGCTGCGGGCTCGAACTGCCCAACAGGGTTATTTATTAATCTTTTGTAAAATAACGTCGCTGTAAAATAACCTGACTAAACATATTTAACGTTGCGGCTACGGAGACAAATTAAAAATGTGCTTTATTTGCCTTTTTAATGAGCATTGCCGCGTTCAGGGCGGCCTTAGATCAGTTTTTTCTGATAAGATCCGCGCGCCGTCGCTTCGCCATCTCGCCTGTTAATTCCTGCGGCAATACCGCAGTAAAACTTTAAACCAGACAGATGGCCTGTAAATTTTACTGAATAGCTGATTTTTTTATTTTGCAGGACTTTTATGAAACATCAGGGTTGGAAACTCCAGGATACGATCTGGACGTTAGGTTTATATGGCACCACGGTGGGCGCAGGCACGCTGTTTCTGCCGATTGAAATTGGCACCCGCGGGCCGGTGATCTTTATCATTATGCTGCTGCTGGGCCTGCCGCTCTCTCTGCTGCCGCACCTGGTACTGGGCCGCATCTATATGAGCGAGCCGGATCGCCAGCGTCTGCCGTCGCTAAGCACCTGGTTCGGACCGCGCGGCGATCGGCTGATGACCCTGCTTTACTGCGTCGCCTTCTATCCGGTCATGCTGGTCTACGGCATCTCACTGGTCAGCGCGCTGGATAACTTCCTCGTTGAGCATCTTCACTTCGCCAGCGTCAATAAGGGACTGCTGACGCTGATCTGCATGGTAGTGCTGTTCGGCATTCTCAGCAAAGGACGCGACCGGGTGGTCGGCACCATGAGCGTGCTGGCGCTGCCGTTCGCCATCGCTATTATCGCTATCGCGGCGGTGCAGATCCCCGCCTGGCGCTGGGAGAACGTCACCGATGCGCTGAGCGCGCTGCCGGAAACCTCTGCCTCCACCACCTTTAAAAATATCTGGCTGACGCTGCCGCTGATCACGTTCTCCTTCTGCTGCGCCCCGATTATTTCTCCGCTGGCCGCGCACTATCAGGAAAAAGGCGACGCGCCGCGCGCGTTCCGCGTCATTCGCATCGCCTACCTGGCTATTTTTGTCAGTATTATCTTTTTTGTGTTTAGCTGCGTGCTGAGCATGCCGCACGATATTTTTGTCGAAGCGAAAGAGAAAAATCTGAACGTGCTGTCGATTATTTCCTCGCCCGATAACGCTGGCGTACTGTTTTATATCGCGCCGTTTATCGCCATTATCGGTATGACCAAATCGTTTCTCGGCGTATCGCTGTCGGTCACCGAGACCTTCAGCGATTTTACCGTGCGGCTGTTTAACTGCCGTAGCGAAAAAGGGCGGAAAAGAGGCCAGACCGTCGCGGTGCTGACCATGTACGTGATGACTTCGCTGATCGTTTACGCCAACCCCAACGTTATTACCCTGATTGAAGCGTTTTGCGGCCCGCTGATCGCCATTATCCTGTTCCTGATCCCCGCCTGGCTGATCTACAACAAACCGGCGCTGGCGTTCCTGCGCGGCGGGAAGGCGCTTGGCATTTTAGCTGGCGGCATCGCCACGCTCTCCGCGCTGCTCTACGCGATGGCGTAACCTTTGCCGACGCGGGGTTTATGGCCCCGCTGTCGGCGACGCGGTATGAACCACCGCGCGGTCGCGGCCATTGCGCTTCGCCTCGTAAAGCGCATGGTCGGCGCCTTCTTTGAGCAGCTGCGCATCCTGAACGTCGCCGCTGCTCTGCAGGGCGAAACCGCCCGCGCTAAGGGTAACGGTGCGCCCCGGCAGCTGCGTGCTTTCATGGGGAATAGCGATGCTACGCACCGCCTTGACGGCGTTTTCCGCCACGCGCTTCGCTACCTCAAGCGTGGCGTTCGGCAGCACGATGGCGAACTCTTCACCGCCGTAACGCGCAATCAGATCGGTCTGGCGCATCGACATATTTTTCAACGCCTCGCCGACGCGACGCAGGCAATTATCGCCCGTCACATGACCATAGGTGTCGTTGTAATATTTAAAGAAGTCGATATCCATCATGATCAGCGCCACCGGCTTGCCGGTAAGCGCCGATCGCTTCAGACTCTGCGCCAGAAACAGATCGAACTGCCGCCGGTTCGCCAGGCCGGTTAAGCTATCCAGCAGCGCCATCGCCTGCAACGTCTGGTTGATGGTGGTCAGCTCGTCACGCAGCGCCGTCAGCTCTATCTGGTTATCCACGTTGGTACGCACCTGCCGCAGCATCACGGCGCCGATCATAATAATGATCAGCAGCAGCGTGCCGTTCAGCACCAGATCCGGCAGGCTGTCGTGCAGCCACTGCGACCATAGCGCCGACTTATCGAAGCCCGCCGCCACGATCAGCGGATACTGGCCGGAGCGCGCGTAGCCGAAAATACGCTCTTTCTCGTCCAGCGCCGAAAGCCAGGTGCCTTTGCCGCGATCGGCGCGCAGCAGCTGCGTGGTAAACAGCGGGCTGGAGGAGAGACTGCGGTTAATAAAGGAATCGGGGAAAGGGCGTACATAGAGCGCGGTGCCGTCATCCAGCAGCAGCGCCAGCAGATCCCCTTCGCCCAGTTCAAAGTAACTATAAAAACGCTTAAAGGAATCGACGCGCACCGTAGCCAGCGCCACGCCGGCGAAACCGCCGGCGGCATCGTTTAGCCGCACCGACACCGGGATCACCAGATCGCCGGTGGTGCGGCTGCGGATAACATGACCGATGTGGGTACCGCCGTGTCGATTCTGGCGATGATAGATAAAATATTCACGGTCGCTGTTGTTGGCGCCAGCGGGAATATGCGCCGCCGACGTGGCGACCCAGTTGCCTTGCGCATCATAAACAAACAGGCCGTTGAGCTGAGGCAGGCTGCTTTTCATCTCCGCCAGCACCGCATTCAGTTCCGCCTTATTGGCGTTATTCGGCCCGCTGTCGGGGATTTCACGCTGTATGGCGCGCAGCGTAATTTCAGTTTGCAGAAACGTGTCTTCCGCCTGGCGCGCCTGCGATACCGACAGGTTGACCGCGCTGCTCTCCGTATCCTGTAGCTTGCGCTCCCAGGATCTGTCCAGCGTCCAGGCGCTGACAATCAGCACCGCCGTCAACAGCAACAGCATAAAAATGGTCATGGTTCTGCCAAGCGAAGAGTGCAGAACAAACGTGCCGGAAACTTTTTCGCCGATCTTCATAAATAGTTTCGCTGTGAGGATATGGCGTTAAGTAAAGCACAGCTTATGCTTGTGCGCAGGAAACCAGTGCGTTGCGCCCAAAAACAGGCAGCTAAACGATGTGCGGTTCGTCACTTTCAGGGCATAATGTACTCTTAATTTGATAAATCGTGATACCGGATGCTAAAAATGGACGAGCTGGATTTTCGTATTCTGCGTGAATTGCAAAAGGATGGACGTATCGCTAACAACGTGCTGGCGGAAAAAGTGGGACTGTCGCCGTCGCCCTGTCTGCGGCGCGTCAAACAGCTGGAGGAGAGCGGCGCCATCGCGCGCTACGTCGCCATTCTTAACCCGGCGTCGATGGGGCTGGAGCTGACGGTATTTGTCCGGGTCTGGCTGCATAGTCAGGATGCGGAAACGGTCGATAACTTCGCGCGCGAGGTGTGCGCGCTACCGGAAGTGGTGGAGTGTCATCTGATGGTGGGCGACTGCGATTTTCTGTTGCGCGTGGTGACGGCGGACTTAAACGCCTATCGTCAGTTTCAGATCGACCATCTGGCGCGTATCAGCGGCGTCCAGTGCCTTAAAACCGAGCTGCCGATGCAGACCATCAAACAGACTTCCGAACTGCCGCTCGGCTGATGCCTTATCGCAAGACGCGTCAGAAACAACGCGTCTTGTCCTTATTTGCCGCTTAAAGAAGATGACGTAAAAGGGCGGTCGCGACGACGCTGATGACCACCACCGGCAGCAGCGAAAAGCGCATTGCTGCCAGCAGCGAAATTGCCAGCGCCAGTAGATCTGCCGGGTTGCTGGTGACAAAGTGCGGCGCGATAACCGTAATCAGCACGCAGCCGGGCGCCGCTTCCATCACCGCTTTGATGCGCGGGCTGAACGCGCGGTCGCGCAGCAGCAGATAGCCGCCGATGCGCGTCAGGTAAGTGGTCAGCGCCATCAGTACAATGGTCAGAATCGTCAGGCTCATGCGGATTTCCTGTGCAGCAGCAAAATAGTGACGATGCCTGACGCCGTGCCCGCCGGCACGAACCAGGCCGCGTCGGGAAAGGCGTGCCAGGTGGCACCGGCGCAAATCAGGCTGACCAGCCACGGCAGCGCGGAGCGCATCCCTTTCCACATCCCTTTCAGCAGCACCAGAAACACGGCGGGGAAGGCCATATCAAATCCCAAGCGGGTAATGTCGCCCAGCACCGGACCGATAACCACGCCCGCGCCGGTGGAAAGCACCCAGACCAGCCACAGCGCGCCGGCCACGCCGGTATAATAACCGGCGCTAAAAGCGGGCAGCCCCTGCGCGCGTCGTCGCGCCGCGTCCGCCATGCTCATCGCCCAGCTCTCGTCGCACATAAAAAACAGCGCCAGCAGCGCCTTGCGCGGCGGCAGATGCGCCAGCGCGGGCGTCATGGCGGCGCCCATCAGCAGATGGCGGCTATTGATTAGCATACTGACCAGCACAATGGTCAGCACGTGCGGCGGCGAGGCCCAGAGCGCGATGGCGGCGAATTCCGAGCCGCCGGCGAAGTTCAGGCCGGTCATCGACACCAGAGTAAAGGGCGACAGGCCCTTTTGCGCCGCCTGCGCGCCCAGCAGCAGACCAAACGGCACAACGCCGAGCAGTATGGGAACGGCTGCCAGCAGCCCGCGCTGGATTTCACCCAGCAGCGAGCGTTCAGCGGCGATGGAAAGATTACGGTGCATAACATCTCCTTATTTGCGGAGATTATATCTTCTTGCTGCGGGCAGCGGGATGCGTTTTCCGGCGAAAAAAGGCTGTAAAAGCGTTTGAATTTCAATAATAAAATAAAAAACAGAATTCAGTGCTAAAACCCTGCGCGATGAAGGGACTAAGCTGCGCATTCTCAACGTTTCGATATCAGGCGTCATAAAAAAGCCCGCGCGGAGCGGGCTGGACATTCCCGAAACGCCGGGGATAACCGGCAAGCAGCTTACAAGATTACGTTCGTGGTTAGTCACCCGACGCACGATAACGTCTCACGATTAACGCATCCTGCGTCAGGCTTGATGACTATCGGCGTAGCGCCAGGGAACTTTAGAGGCGAGGGCGCAATTAAACGTAAAGAGGTCAGGCCAGTCAAACGGGCGCTGCGATGCGTCGATTAAGCCTGCCGGGCGAGTGCGAACGAGGGCGCCTACTCGCTGTCCGCCATCGCGCTGACCTGCGCATTGATCAGCCGGTCGGAAACGTGAATAGCGGCGGTGAAGCTCGCTGCTATCGCCAGCACCCACATCAGTTTTTTCAGCGTCATTACCTTCTCCAGTGTGTTTTAACAGGGGATATCCTGGCGCGTCCGGGGCCATGTAAAAAGCGTAAAATATCCTACAGTTAAGCCCTTTTCTTGTACAGAAAGATATCTGTAAAGGCGCCACTTTGAGGCCGCGCTGCGCGACGGCTCACACTCTTAGCTTTTGTCTATTTCAGGAAGAACCCTTATCAGCTGGCCTGCGTCGCGCTTTGCGAAAATAATCGGGTCATGACGACTTATCGCATTCGGGTTGGGTTTCATAACCCTTCCGCCCTGACATTCTTACAGCTCGACGAGCTTCTTGAACCGCGCCGCTTCTGTCGGCTCAGCTCCTATGGCGAGAAGTTTCGTTGTTACATTGAATATGAGTATCAATCCGAGGTGCATGATTACTGCTCCGTCTGCCAGCTGGCGCGCGACCAGGCCTGCCGGGTAAAGAGAAATCCGCTGGTGCTGGTGGAGATTAAAAACGCCGATCCGCGCGCGCAGACATAAAATCGTACATTTCCGTAAGCGGGACGCAGACCGCGCCGCGCCTGCCTTTCGCCGCTGCGGAGCGAATCGGGCGCGGCTTTCGCTTTGACGCTTTCAAACCGGTAGACAACACTGCCCTGTGTACTCTATTTCATTAATAAGCTGGCACAGAGGAGCGTCGGATGAAAAAAACGGTGGTAGTCGCAGGTGCGGTAGGCGTGATTGGACGCGGCGTACTTAACCATTTTGAACATCAGGATGTGGAGTTGATTGCGCTGTCGCGTCGCGCGCCCGATTTTCCGACGCGCGCGCGTCATATCGCGGTAGATTTGACCGACCGTGCGGCGTGCGAAGCGCAGCTCGCGCAGCTGACGGACGCCACGCATCTGGTGTTTGCCGCATATCAGGAGAAGCCGACCCCGGCGGAGCTGGTGGAGGTTAACCTGTTGATGCTGCAAAACCTGGTGGAAACGCTGGAAACGCACGCGCCAGGTTTACAGCATGTGGCGCTGATGCAAGGCGGCAAGGCGTACGGCGCCCATATCGGGCCGTTCCCGTCGCCGGCAAAAGAGAGCGATCCGCGTCATATGCCGCCTAACTTCTATTACGATCAGGAAGACTTCCTGCGCAGTCAATCGCAGGGGAAAAGCTGGTCATGGACCGCGCTGCGCCCTGAGGCGGTTATCGGCATGGCGGTAGGCAATCCAATGAACTTGCTGATGGTGATCGCCGTTTACGGCAGCATCGCCAAAGCGCTGGGCGTGCCGATGTCCTTTCCTGGCCCGCGTGCAGCCTGGGACGCGCTCTATCAGGTGACCGACGCGCGCATTCTGGCGAAGGCTATCGACTGGGCGGGGGAAAATTCGGCCTGCCGCGGCGAGATCTTTAACATCACCAACGGCGACTATTTCCGTTGGTCGCGTATCTGGCCGCGCATCGCCGCTTTCTTTGACGTACCGGTCGGCGAGCCGTTCCCGCTGTCGTTGCAGCAGATGATGGCGGACAAAGCGTCGCTCTGGCAGCAGCTGACGCAGCAGCACGGCCTGCAAGCGTATCCCTATGAGAAGATCGTCTCATGGCAGTTCGGCGACTTTATTCTGAAAACCACCTTCGACAATATCACCAGCACCATCAAAGCGCGCCAGCACGGCTTTGCTGACTGTATCGACAGTGAAGAGATGTTTATCGAACTGCTGACCCAGCTGCGCAACCAGCGCTATATTCCTTAATCGCGCGGTAAAAAAGAAAACCGGCGCTGAGCGCCGGTTTTTTTATAGCGGTTATTCAGGAATGGCGAAGCCGAAGGAGGTCTGATCGAGATGGATATCGCAGACGGCGCTGTCGGCGTAGGGCGTATCGTTGGCGCTCATCAGCAGCCACTGTCCCGCTTTCAGGATGGGCAGATTCAGCACGCCCTGCGCATCGGTATGATCCTTCATCGCGGCGTTTTCATAGGCGTACGTGTGCGCCAGCGCCGGATGGGTCAGCGTCGTGTCGGCAGCGTGATGATGATGGTGGTGATGCTCGTGCGGCGCGGCGGCTTTGGCGGAAAGATCGACCATTGCGATGCCCACCTCGTGATTCGCCAGCGGCTTGCCGTTCGCCAGCAGCGTGACCTGCAGCGTATCGCCGGTTTTCAGCGTGGCGGGATCCACCTGCGGCACAAACTCCAGACGCGCGCCGGTGGGCTGCGTCAGGGCGCGGTTTTCGCCCGGCGCGCCGATATAGCTGGCGCTTTTCGCACTCATGGTGCTTTCCATGCAGTAGCTGCCCGGCCACTGTTGTTTGTTACTTTGCCGCCACTGATATTTTTCGCCGTCGGGTTTCAGCGACCAGAACGTGGGTTTATAGGTCGCGCTCACCAGCCATGAGCCCGCGGCAGGATGCGCCAGGCTGAACCGGTATTTTTCGCTGTTAATCGGAAACGACTCCGTTTGACCTGCGCCGTTGGTGGCGACCAGCGGGGCGAACAGCGCCTGACGCGCCGCCGGAATCGGCTCGCCGTGCGGAAAGCTGTCGCCATAGGCCATTTCAATGTCCAGTGTTTTATCAGCGGCCACGGGCGGCACGTTTAGCCAGAGCTCGTGAGCGTGCGGCGCGAATGAGGCCAGCGAGAGCGCGGCGGTAAACAGTGTTTTTTCATCTTATCTCCAGATCGTTCCCAAAGGTTGAGTTGCGCACGGCATAAATCGGGCGCGACGGCGCCCGTAACGTGAAATGTTATATCATAACAATTGTGCGAGTGGTAGCACAGCGGGAAGACAATCGCGTTGATAAAATAACAGGCGAGCGCCAGCGTTAAGGCCACGGCCGCGTTTATACGGGCTCTTCGGCAGCGCGCTGTTCGTCGTAAACCACCTGCGCCTGCTCCATATCCCCGCCATATTGTTTGGCCCAGCTCACCAGAGCCGTAAAAGGCTCCTGCAAGGTCCGGCCCAGCGGCGTAATTGCATACTCGACCGCCACGGGTGACGATGCGATCACGCGACGGCTGACCAGGCCGTTGCGCTCAAGTCGGCGCAGCGCCTCCGTCAGGGCCTTGTGCGTGATCGGATCGAGCCTGCGCCTGATGGCGTTAAAGCGCGCGGGTTGGCTGCACAGCACGGTCAGGATCAATACCGACCATTTGTTTGCCACCTGTTCCAGGATGGGGCGTGTGCTGTTGATCTCTGCCAGCAGAGCCGGGATATCGTTCGCCATTAGGTTTCCTTCTGTATATCTGATGTAGATCAGGTGCGTAATTGACACCAAATATACGAAATATATCATCTGGTTTCTATCTCTCTTTATCTGGAGCAATCATGTTGAGACTTGAAGGAAAAACCGCCCTGGTGACCGGCGGCAGCAGCGGTATCGGCCTTGCGATCGCCCGCCGCTTTGTGCAAGAAGGCGCCCATGTTTTCATCACCGGTCGACGCGAAGCGCAGCTGGCCGAGGCGGTTGCGCGTATCGGCGGTCGGATCGAGGCGATATCCGGCGACCTCACCAACGCCCGCGATCTTGCCCGTTTGTTCGAGACTATCCATGCCAGGACTGGCCGCCTCGATATCCTCGTCAATTCTTCAGGCGTGGCCGAGCCTACGAGCCTGGAAGAGACCACCGAGGAGCATATCGATCGCATCTTCGGCCTCAACGTGCGCGCCATGGTGTTCACGGTGCAGCAGGCGGTCCGGCACATGGGCGAGGGGGGCGCCGTCGTGTTGATCGGCTCGATTGCGGGAGCTATTGCCAATCCCGGCTATGGCGCCTATTCCGCCAGCAAGGCCGCAGTACGCGCCTATGCGCGCACCTGGAGCACCGAGCTGGCGCCGCGCGGCATCCGGGTCAACACAGTCAGTCCCGGACCTACGGATACGCCGATGTTCGACCAGGCCAGCGACGACGTCAGGCGGACGCTAAGCGCGCGGATACCGGCCGGACGTCTGGGAAATCCCGACGAAGTGGCGGCTGCGGCCTTGTTCCTTGCCTCGGACGACAGCACGTACGTCAGCGGCGCCGAACTGGTTATTGATGGCGGCATGACGGCGTAGAGGTATTCACTGCTGCCCGGCGCGATAGATATCACGCCGGGCAGGGTCCGCTTTGAGCGAAGAGCTGACTTATCCTTACAAGGCTTACCATCCAGAAATGGAAGTTCCCCAAAAGGAAAACACTCGCAAACCTTCTAGACAACCTTTTCCCGAGCATTTAGCCTGATTTAAAATTTTAATATCTGTCAGGCTAGTTCATTATGAAAAATGATATCAGAACCCTCGACCTTAACCTTCTTAAGGCCCTTGATGCATTACTGGATGAGGGAAGCGTGACTCGGGCTGCACAGCGCCTCTCCCTGACGCAGCCTGCCGTCAGTGGTATGCTTATTCGCTTGCGTGATTACTTTGACGATCCACTCTTTGTTCGCACCAGCCACGGTATGGTCCCCACAATGCGGGCCAACGAACTTTCTACGCCGGTAAAACAAATCCTCACTGATATCGCTATCCTGCTGAAACCAAAGGAATTTGATCCCGTGACGGTGGAACTGACTTATACCATCGTCGCAACGGACTATGCACTTAAGGCTGTTGTCGTTCCGTTGATGGCTGAGCTAAAACAACGTGCACCTTATATTAAAATCGCCGTGCGGCCCGTGGACAATGAGCAAATGTATCAGCAGTTGTCTCGGGGTGAAGTTGATCTGGCTTTGATAACACCGCAAACAACCCCCGAAGACCTGCATGGAAGAGCGCTCTATGAAGAAGATTATGTCTGCGTAGCACGACGTCATCATCCTCTGGCAGCGAGTTCAGAAATGACGCTCGAACAATTTTGCAAACAGGAACATATTCTGGTGTCTTCAGAAGGTAACTTCACCGGTGTTACAGATGAAGCACTGGCTAAGCTCAGTCTGACACGACGAGTAGGCATGTCAGTTAATAGTTTTCAGGTGATACCTGATATATTGCGAGTGACTGATATGATTGCAGTTGTACCTCACCGCATGGTCCTGACTAACAAAGATCTCATCATTCTCCCTTTGCCCCTGAAAGTACCCGGCTTTACCAAGAGCATGGCCTGGCATGAGCGAACCCATCGTGACCCAAGTCATCAGTGGATTCGTGCTTTATGCGCAGAAGTAAGCCAACATCCCGCGTCCTGATATAATTTATCTTATTAAGAATATAAGTAATTACAATTCGCCTTATAACTCCATTGCACCAATAATCACTGTCATCACGTTACTGCCGTAATGACACACGCAGTGCACTCAACTAAAGCAATTGGAGAAATTTATGAACGCGATTAACTGGCCAGAAGGCTTTGTTCCGGGTTTTACCGATAACTTTGTTTCTAATGAAATGATCATCTCAGGTCTGAACGTCAATGATGTCTGGCCGCTCCTGAGTCAGCCATTGCTATGGCCGGAATACTATAAAAATTCCGCCGATGTGCGCTTTTATGACAACAAAGGTCCAGAATTGGAAAATGGGGTTCGCTTCTACTTCAGCACGTTTGGTTTCCCAGTTGAAGCTCAGGTTGTGGAGTTTGTTCCACCTGCTGAAGGTAAACCTGCTCGTCTGGCATGGCACGGATGGGCCGGTGAAAAAGATACTGCTCAACGACTCGATGTCCATCATGCGTGGCTACTGGAGGATCTTTCCGGTTACAGGGTCCGTATCCTAACGCAGGAAACACAGAACGGAGTCCCGGCAAAAGATCTGGCAAATACCCGCCCGAACCCAATGCTTAATGGTCATCAGGAATGGCTTGACGGCCTGATTCGAGCAGCAAAGAAATAATAAACCGCTTTCCACAGTCATATCACTGAGGCTGCACTTCCCCGCAGCCTCAAGAATATTTGCCCGTTTGCTATTGCACTTGATTACAGGTAAATCATGTAACCCCCGCAAGTGACACCGCGCGGCCATATCTGTAATGTCTCCTCCTGGCACAAAGCGGACAATTGCGAAGGTCCGCTTTGAGCGAAAAGCGGACCATATGACCGTTATTACAACGCTCAACCCTCAAATTTCAACCACATTGCTACGCGCCGCGTTGGAATGAAACCTCTCTCCATTTCCTCTGCTTTCTGTCTTATCAGATGCAGTGGACACGAAGGGCCTTCAACAATTTCAAAACCCAGCCTGGCGTAAAATCTGGCATTGAAGGCCGCTATATTATCTGTGGTGAGTGTGGCGCCAGCCAGACCGCGTTGCTGCGCGGATGAGAGCAGAGTCTGCATCAATAATCTCCCGATGCCACGGCGCTGCCAGTGTGGATGCACATCCATTTCAGCAATGTGCAACCATATATCCTGGAATTTGCCCGCGATAAACCCTACGGGTTGAGAATCTGGCGCAAAGGCGGCAAGCAGCAGACCGTCGCGGCTGAAAACACAAAATTCTTCCAGACTATTTGCGACAGCCTGACCTGTTACCGCACCCGCTTCACGCAATGTTTCAAAAGCAGCCAACTCAATGGCGCGCAGATCGGCAAAATGTTCAGGCTGTGCAGCGCTGATAGTGATGTCCAACTGTACGTTCTCCCTGTGCTTTATCCATTCAAACAGCCCATCATAACTGGCCTCTTTGTATAACGGAAAATTGTGTTGCTGGCACGATGCGGCCAGACAGAAGGAAGGCAGGGCAAAGCCCGCTTTGAGCGGAAAGCGGGCCTTTTAAGCTTTGTCTTCAACGGTGGCCATCATGGTCGGCAATGCGCTCACCAGTTTATCCACGGCCAGCCTGACTTTCAGAGGCAGATGAGGATTTCGCAGCCATACTGCATAGACAGGCCAGCTTCCTGAAGCGTGGTCTTTTAATATTGCTTTAAGCTCTCCACTGGCTAGTTGTTCCCTGACGAGCCAGTAAGGGAGCCAGACAATGCCGCCTCCCGTAACGGCAAAATTTTTTACCGCCTGCATATCGTCCATCATGATTCTGGCGGGCGGATTAATTTCTGATATTCCATCCTCTTCGTTTTTTATCTGCCACTTGAGAATACGTCCTGAATGAACATAAGCAACCGCCGCATGTCGCTGTAGTTCTTCTGGGGAGGCAGGCTCGCCGGCCTGTCGGAGATAATCCGGGGAGGCGCAGAAGACCATGGTGTACGAGGCCAGTTTTCGGGCGATAAGGCTGCTGCTGTCAGCCAGCGTGCCGATCCTGACGGCCAGATCAAACCCTTCTTCAGTCAAATCCACCTGACGATCGCTGAATGAGATTTCAAGCTCAAGCTTCGGATGTTCGTGTGCCAGCGCCGACAGTAAAGGCGCAATACAGAGGTGTCCTAACAGGACAGGAACAGTTACCCTCAGTTTCCCGCTCGCCTGAAGTTTGCCGCCTTCCAGAACATCCTCCGCCGTTTTTATCAGACTGAGCGCCCGGCGGCAGTATTCATAGTAAAGCGTGCCTTCGTCGGTCAGACTCTGACTGCGGGTGGTACGGTTAAAGAGAGTAACGCCAAGCCTTTCCTCAAGCCGGGATATGGTTTTCGCCACTGCCGAACGTGTCACGTGCAGTTTTTCAGCCGCCTGTGCAAAGCTCACTGTTTCAGCTGCGGCCACAAAAACAGGAATGCTGTTCATTTCACTTTTCATATTGTCGCTTCACAGGAATCAATAAGTGGAAATAGTATCCCCATTGTATCTTAAAGTGCAGTGCTAGAATCCTGTGCATCCGTTATTTGCCACACAGGAGTCTCTATGAATCGCACTATGAAATACTGGACGTTAAACGAAATCGGACGTCAGAACCTGAAACTCAAAGAAACAGAAATCCCTCAGCCTGGCCCGAATGAAGTACTGGTCCGGGTCAATGCTGTCGCTCTCAATTTCCGTGACAAGGTCATTATGGAAGGCGGAATGGGTATGGGGATGCCAATGCCTTTCACGCCCGGTTCCGATATGGCTGGCGTGGTTGAGGCAGTCGGACCGGGCACGACCCGTTTCAGCCAGGGAGACCGTGTGATCTCATCTTTTAACGCAGACTGGATCGACGGGAAACTGAACAACAATGCCAGGAACCCGCATTACAACACCATAGGCTATGCGTATCAGGGCGTGCTGGCTGAATACGTGATCATGAGTGAAGAGTGGTTGGTCAAGTCCCCGCAGACGCTCACCGATGCTGAAGCCAGCACGCTCGTCTGTGCAGGACTGACCGCCTGGTTTGCTCTGATTGAACGCGGCGGCCTTCGCGCCGGCGAAACCGTACTGGTGCAGGGAACCGGCGGCGTTGCGCTTTTTGTTCTTCAGATCGCCAAGGCTGTGGGTGCCGAAGTGTTTATTACCTCATCCAGCGATGAGAAGCTGGCCGCTGCGCTTGCGCTTGGTGCCGATCACGGCATTAACCGTAAAAAAGAGGACTGGGTCGAAGCCATTTACCGTCTGACGAACGATCGGGGCATTGATCACGTGGTGGATACTGTAGGGGGGCGTAACTTTGCAGATTCTGTTCGCGCCGTCGCTTCGCATGGGCGTATCTCGCTGATCGGTATGATGGACATGGACGATACCTCAGCGTCGGGGGGATTACTGCTGCTTAAATCTCCAACTATTCAGGGGATAGGTGTAGGCCACCGCAGAGCGCTGGAAGATCTGGTTCGGGCCGTTGACAGGATCAAGCTGAAACCGGTTATCGACAAATCCTTCCGCTTTGACCAACTCCCGGAGGCGCTGAAGCTGCTTGATCAGGGAGCATTCGGAAAAATTGTTATCAACGTGGGCTGATATATCAGGCTTCAAAAATCCCGGCAGCGTTGTTCTGAAAACACCTCTGCCGCTTACACTTGCCACCGGCCTTAATGATTTTTATTGCACTATTGCTTTTAAGGTCCGCTAAGCGCGATAAGCGGACGTTACGTCTTCGAACCAGTGGGTTAAATGGCTGTAGAGCCGAAAAACGGTCGCCGTCCGGCTGCCCGTCATGAACCCGGCGCCAAAGCGCCTGGGCAGGCGCGCTCTGAACGGGGTACATAGTATCAGTCGGCCTGGGCGGGCGTTTTCCTCACGCTTATTTTATCAATGCAAACAGATCGTTTAACGATTCACTCATGGTCGGGTGAGTGAAGATCTGATCCCGCAGCACGGTGTATGGCAAGCCTGCATCCATGACCGTTTTCACCAGGTTGATCACTTCGTGGGAATCCGCCGCCAGCAAGGCTACGCCGAGGATGCGATGGTTGTCATTGTCGACCACGGCTTTGAGCATGCCCCGTGTATCGTTAATCACGCGTGCTCGCGGAATCGCTGCCACGGGTAATGATACCACCTGGATATTCCTGCCCTGGGCACGTGCCTGCGCTTCGGTTAAACCGATGCGCGACAACGTGGGCGTCATAAATACCGAGTAAGGTATATTAACGCGATCGTCTGTCGTGCGCGTGCCTTTACCCAGCAGCTGATCATACACAATGCGGAAATCATCGAGAGAGACATAGGTAAACTGCGGCCCACCGGTGACGTCTCCCATAGCCCAGATATGATCTGCAGAAGTTTTCAGGCTTTTATCGACCCGAATCGCCCCACGCTCATCTGTTACCACTCCGGCTTTTTCCAGCTTCAGCGCCTGCGTTGCCGAGCGGCGCCCGATAGCGACCAGCAGGACATCCATCTTATGATCGCCCTTCATCGTGTGCAGCGTAACGCTGTCGTTGCCGTTGGTAACAGACTGAACTACCGTGCTCAGTTCCGTTTTCACACCCTGTTCCTGCAGGATTGTACTTATTGCCGTGCTGATATCGGCATCTTCACGCGCCAGAAATTGCGGTGCAGTTTCAAATATCGTGACTTTACTACCGAAGCTGGCAAACATGGAGGCGAACTCGACGCCAATATAGCCACCGCCGAGAATGCCCAGTCTTTCTGGCAGGCTGGTTAAATTCAGAAGGCCGGTGCTGTCGACAATACGTGGCCCGGAAATCAGGCCTTCAATTTGAGGGAAGATGGCTTCAGCGCCGGTATTAATGAAAATACGGTCCGCGCTGAGCGTACGGGTGTCCTGCTCAGTGGTGATTTTCAACGTGTGAGCGTCAAGGAATTCCGCCTGACCATCAATCACTTCGACTTTTTCCATCTTTGCCAGATTGAGATAGTTTTTTTCTCGCAGAAATTCAACCACTGACGCTTTGCGCTGCATAGCTTCACTGAAATCAGTTGCGGCTTGTGCATCATGCACCAGCGCTTTGGTGGGAATACAACCGATGTTAATGCAGGTGCCGCCATACATGGCTTTAGATTTTTCGATGATTGCCACGCGCCAGCCAGCGCGGCCCAGCGCCCCCGCCAGCGTTTTGCCTGCTTTACCAAATCCAATGATGACTGCCTGATAATGGTTCATGATGTTCTCCGCTGTAAAAGGCGGTAAAACTGTCACCACCTTCACTAACAATCCCACTGTAGTTTTTCCCGAACGGCTCCCGCCCACCGGGAGAATTCAGTACTAGTGCCTGCATAATTATTTCGCTCCAGATTTACAGAGGGCTTAGCCGCCCTCACTGCCATTAATAAAGGCCAGCCTTCCTGACTGGCCGGAGCGGTTCTGTAAATCTGCTCGCATTAAATCCGGGAAGAGGAGGGCTGATAACGCGCTGCGGGCACGTTATGGGAAAAGTCCTCAATAACAGCCTGACGCGCCTGTTCCCAGCGCTGTAGACGGCTATCGTCATGCAGGGAAGGAATGGTAATCAGCTCACCGAGCTGGAAACCGACAAGAGCGGCATCAACCATATCTTCCGCCTGCATGACAATACCTGGGTCAAGCTGGCTTAAGGGCAGGCCGCCGTTTTCCCAGAATGGTGTTGCAGTAGCGCTGGGCAGTACTGCCTGAACCTGAATACCTTTATCAGCTAACTCGCGCTGTAAAGACCGGGTAAACGCCAGCACATAGGCTTTACTGCCACCATAAACGCCATTTAAGATTTCAGGTGCTATCCCGACAATAGAAGCAATATTGATGATTGCGCCTTTTCCCCGGTTTATAAAACCGGGAACGACGGCATAAGTCAGTCGGGTGAGGGCGGTCACATTGAGATTGATCATCGTGATCATCTGCTCAACGTTACTGTCTACAAGAGAAGTGTGGGTGCCTACGCCTGCATTATTAACCAGCAGCGCTATGCTGGCGTCATTACGTAATTTTTCTTCAAGAGCAGCCAGTTGCTGTGAATCGTTCAGATCCGCAGCCACGACTTCTACATTACGCTCGGTGTCAGCAGTGATGTGGCTGGCCATCTGATTAAGCCGGTTATGATTGCGGGCAACAATCATCAGGTCGTACCCCATTCTGGCCAGACGGGCTGCATAAATAGCTCCCATACCGGTTGACGCACCTGTTACAACGGCCGTTCCTTTTGGAGATTTACTCATTTTATTCACCTCGATATGATGTGTCGGATGAGGTGAGATTACGGGAACGGGCGGTAAAAAAACGGACTTAGAAGGTTACGATTTCAGACATTTTTCAGCTGCATTAGGGATTAATGCGTTCAGCAATCCGGCCACGTCATTAGGCTGAACATTCGGACATCCAGCTGATATATCCTGAGTTCTGATGGTTAACTTATTGTCTTTGATAGGTAATTAATTATTCCTGACTTGGTGAAAGCATAAAGTCTGATGAGGTGGGCTTCGAAACTTAGTCAGAGGCACTTATTCTCGATTAAAAAGAGGGGAGTTGAATGCACCGGGTAGGACTTATCATTGCCGAACAGTTCCAGTCTCTTGCGTTATCGACATTAACGGTTTTTGAGTTTGCCAATCTGGTGCTGGGTGAAACTTTTTACAGCTGCACGGTATATTCAGAGTCTGGTGGAAAGGTAAATTCCTCTTACGGATTAAGCATAATCAGCAGGAAGCTCACTGACGAAGCGGCAGCGGATACGTGGCTTGTTGGCGGTGTGCTTATGCCAACGAAACTGCCTGCAACCGACGGCATTATAAGTTTTTTACAAAACCAGGCCAGCCACGCACGGCGTGTTGCCGGCATTTGTACCGGGGCTTTTGTGCTTGCACAGGCGGGATTGCTGAGCGAAAGACGTGCTACTACTCACTGGGCATACGCGCAGAGCATGAAGATTCTGCACCCGGCAGTCAGGACCG
Organism: Mixta sp.; assembly: GCF_024610815.1. Classification (NCBI taxonomy): domain Bacteria; kingdom Pseudomonadati; phylum Pseudomonadota; class Gammaproteobacteria; order Enterobacterales; family Erwiniaceae; genus Mixta; species Mixta sp. The sequence continues at coordinate 5,269 of NZ_JANION010000193.1, read as the reverse complement.
AAGACGATTTGATATACATCATTGATGACCGAATCTGGACCTCAGCCGGCATGACGGCCGGGTTAGATATGGTGCTGGCCATGGTTGAAAAGGATCATGGAACAGACGTGGCTCGTAATATCGCGCATCGTATGGTGATGAATCAGCGCCGTTCGGGTGGCCAGCGTCAGCATTCTGAACTGCTTGCATTGTCGCCTAAAAGCGACCGTTTGCAGATGGCGCTGGAATATGTGCGGCAAAATCTCAACAAAACGTTGTCTGTTGAACATCTTGCTGATGCGGTACATGTTAGTACTCGTCAGCTTAATCGACTGTTTCTGAATGAGATGGGTAAATCTCCGGCTCGGGTAATTGAGCGGTTGCGGCTTGAAGCCGCACGATTAATGATTGAACAGAGCCGACTTTCGCTGGATGTGATTGCAAGGGAATCAGGTTTCAGGGATCGCCGCCATATGCGTGATGTTTTTATGCGGGGGTATGGCATTCCTCCACAGTCCTTACGTACTGGAAAGAACACGGCGGTATCCTGACGCGCTTTATTTTTAGTTGAAGGGATATCTGCATAACGTTATTTAAAAAAGGCAGGAAGCTAGCGGGGGACTAATTACTGGATAATGTCAGGTACAAATGACATATTCAGCTGCGTGGAACTACGCGCTCGCCTCTCCCATATCTGCGTCCTGTAAATACCCTGTAACGCCCGCTTCACACCCTGAGACATTTGCGCGGGCAAGGTCCGCTATAAGCGAAGAGCGGACGTTTAAAAAAGTGATATTTGTTGAATTAATTATGTGGAACTAAATGATTAGCATCTGCTCTTTCGGACTAAGAAAATGACTGTTAACGATTCCCTCTTCGCATTCTCTCTCGCAGCACTGTTACTTACCCTGACTCCCGGCCTCGATACGGCACTTATTCTGCGCACCGCTTGTGCTGAGGGCGGCAAAAAAGCTTTTCACGCTGCGCTTGGCATTGATGCTGGCTGTTTTGTATGGGGTGCGCTGGTCGCGTTAGGTCTTGGGGCTCTTCTGGCGGTTTCAGAGATGGCTTACACTGTGCTCAAAGTTTGTGGCGCGGTCTACCTGAGCTGGCTGGGCTTACAACTGCTGATACGTCCCCGATCATCTTTCAGTGATGGTGATGACAACAACGTTTCTCAGGGGAGCTGGTTTATCAGAGGAATGCTGGGGAATGTGCTCAATCCCAAAATGGGCATTCTTTATGTCTCTTTTTTGCCGCAGTTCATACCTGCCGGTCACTCACCTTTAATATGGGCTTTCATCCTGGTCAGCATCCACGTAGCGATTGGGACTATATGGTCAGTCACTCTCATTTTATCCACGCATTTTGCGTCAGCCGTATTGAAGAAAAGTCGCGTTGTCCAAGTGATGGATAGAGCAACAGGCGGCTTATTTTTATGCTTCGCGGCTAAACTTGCTATGAGCACGAGATAGCTTTGGGCTGGCTGTAAACGTCCGCTTCTGGCACAGAGCGGACTAAAACGGGTGTAAGGTCCTCTGTGAAGAATTGGGATTCATGCAGAATTTTTGCGTTACAGTCTGTATCAACGTCCTCTTCGCTGGCCTGCCGAGTCAGCAGTCAATCGTGACGCTCGCAGGGAAGGCTGTGCGTCTTCCGTGTACAGGCTGACTGCTAAAGTCTTTCAGGCAGTACGATGACTGCCTGTCCGATCCGTTAGCAGTCTTATCAGAATCCGATATTCACTCGAATCATTACCATCTGCTCCCGCGTGCGCGGCGTGTCCATTCCGAGTGTAGCCTGATAAGCAATGCCTGGCGTGATGTTGTGCGGCAGCAGGAAATCGATGCCGGTGCCTGCCGTCACGCTCTGACTGCTCGGTTCAGTAAGCGGCACCCGCCAGGTGTCGCTGGCGGTGTCCGCATAGCCTACGCGTGCGGTACCGCTGTCGCTAAGCATTTGTGCATATTCCAGACGGCCTTGCAGACGCAGCACGCCCCAGCGGGCCGGGACGGTGCGTTCGGCGCGCAGACCGGCACCGGTCATAACCTGTGAAACTGTCTGCGGGGCATAGGCCAGGCTAAAGGAGCCCGCGCCGGTCTCGCTGAAGCCGTCAAACCAGGTGCGGTAATACTGTACGCGGGCATAGGGCGAGATGAGACCGTCCGTCGAGCGGAATTCATAGCCGGATGTCAGGGACGTAAAGACCTGTTGGCCAGAACGGCTGCCGCGTGCCGCCGAACCGGTTCCACTTACGACGCGGGTACTGTCAAAATCCACCAGGCCGTGCCCCAGCAGCCCGTCTACGAAAAATGCATCGGGATGATAGCTGCCGTACAAGGCGACGCTGAATGCCCGGCCATGCGTTCGGGTGCCGCTGTCCCCGATATCGCTGACGTCGCGTCCGAAGCCAATCCCCATTCCGGCCGTAAAGCCGGGTGAAAACCGGTAATCGGCTCCGGTGGATACGCCCACGGTGGTGTGGCTGAAGCGGATGCCGTCGGCCTTGTCACCGCCAAAATCAACATATCCCCCGGTCCAGTAAGACAGTCGCTGCGCCTGCTTTTCCGTAGAGAAGGGAATCGAGGGGATAGCGGATGGCCCTGCACTGTTATTCATCAGGGATTTCTGCTGCTGCCAGCCCGTCACCAACATCTTCTGGTCAGTATCGTGCCCGGGACGGGTTGATGGCATGGAGAAACGAATGCCGCTCATGTCAGAAGGCAGATCCGCTCCGCTGTGTAACTGTTCAAGGCGGTCACTGAAGTTGCGTAGCTGCGCGCGGGCAAAATTTTGTGCGGCCTGATACTGGGCGCTTATCATGCCAATAACGTCGGCATCCCGGGCAGGATTAGGGCGTTCCGTAATGGTCAGCAACACCTGGGCAGGCTGGGTAGAGCCTGACGGCCCGGTCAGCACATAGCGGAGCGTGACGGTTCCGCTGGCCTGCGCCGCCGCGGTGAACAGCAACTGATAGTCGACTCCGGAGGCACGTATCGTGGCTGTACCCACGCTGCGCTCCGGCTGCTCCAGGAGTTGTGCACCGGTAAACGGGCCGCCTGTCGCCCCGCCGGTAAGACTGACGGCAACTGACTGGCCAGCCGCGAGTGAGGCGCTGTGGTCAGTGGCGACCGGCGCAGCAGCGGCAATCATCAGGGTGTAACCGGCCTGCAGGGTTTTTCCGGTCGCATCTGACACCTGGACGCTGAACGCGCTGTTACCGCTGCTCTGAGGAGTGCCGCTGAGCTGGCCGTCTGCGAACGCCAGACCAGCAGGAAGCGTCCCGTTCAGCTGCCAGTGATAAGGTGCTGCACCACCGTTCACGCTGAAGGTCTGGGCGTACATTTTCCCGCTCATTGCCTGAGGCAGCGGGCCGCCGCCTGGCTGCATCGTCAGGGCTGTTTGCGGCTTGGCACTCACGGTGAGTGCGTAACTTGCCGTGCCGCTGGCTCCATGGCTGTCAGAGGCCGTAACCTGAAATGTGTAGTTGCCTGCGGCGACCGGCGTGCCCGCAAGAACGCCAGTTGCCGCGTTCAGCGTTATTCCAGCCGGCAGGGTGGTGGCGCTAAAGGAATAAGGTGCGGTACCGCCCGCGGCGCTAACCGTCTGTCTCCAGCTGCTGCCCGTTGTTGCCGCGGGCAGCACGCCACCGGCAGGTGACAGCGTCAGCAGTATCGGCGTCACGGTGAGTGAGACACGGGCGCTGTCGGAGGTGCCGCTGCCATTGGTGGCGGTATAGGTAAAGCTGTCGCTACCGGAATAACCGGGGACCGGCGTGTAGGAAACAACCGTGCCGCTGACAACTGCGCTGCCGTGAGCCGGCATGTCCACTATGCTCACCGATGTTGCCGCGCCGCCGGAAAGGCTGAGCGCGACCGGATTGCTGCTGGTGTTTGCTGCCACCGTAGCCACGCTGTCGCTGGCCACAGGCGATGCGGCGCTGACGTTCAGCGTGTAGCTGGCGCTGCCAGTGGCGCCATGGGCGTCCGTTGCGGTGACCTGGAAGCGGTAATTTCCCGTGGCAGAAGGCGCGCCGGACAAAGTGCCCGCCGACGCGTTAAGCAAGACCCCGGGAGGTAGCGAGGTGCTGGTCCAGGTATAAGGCGCCGTGCCGCCGGACGCTGAAAGGGGCTGCGACCATGCGCTGCCTGCGATCGCAGCCGGCAGTGCGCCCGGCGCCGGTATGACAGACAGCACAGGGGCGCTGACGCTGAGCGACACGGTGGCATCTGAAGAGGTGCCGCCACCGTTTGACGCATGCCAGGTAAAGCTGTCGCCGCCTGAATAACCTGCTGCCGGTGTGTAGGTGACTGTGGTGCCACTGATCGTGGCGCTGCCATGGGTAGGGGAGGTGACAAGGGTCACGGCCGTTGCCGTGCCGCCGCTCAGAGCAAGCGGAATAGTATTATTCGTACTGTTTGCCGCCACGCTGTCAGCGCTGTCTGACGCCACCGGCGGGGCTTCAGCGCGCGTCACGCTGATAGTGTACGTACGGGTGGAGCCATCCTGAGCCGTCACGATCGCTGAGATACTGGTTGTACTTCCTGGCGCCAGGCTGATGCCTGACGACGCCGAGCCGGAGGTAACTGCCGCGCCGTTCACCGTCACGGTGGCATGGCTCTCGCTGACGACGGGCGTGACCGTTATTGTTGAGACGCTGTTGGCGACCGAGGCGCTGTAACTACTGGTACCGGAACTGTAAGGCGGCGCGAGCGTTCCTGCCGAAAGGGAAAGCCCCAGGAGCGTCGCATCGCTGGACAACGTTGATGCGCTGGTGCAGCTGAACACCAGATTACTTATCTGGCCGAGAGAGGTGCTTGCGCGGACGGCAAGCCCGTTAACCTCCAGACTGCCTGCCGGTACGCTGATGGTGACGGTATGGGGTGAGTTACTGGAGGCGTTGGCGGCATTGTAGGTCTGCGCATTACTGAGATTATACCGGGCAAGGCTCACGCTGTCGGCGTTCATCACAGACCCTCCGGCGGCTGAACCGCTGTCGGTAAAACTCAGCGTGAGCGCATCACCAGCGGCAAAGTCTGAGGCCGGATACTTGTTTGCGCCGTAGGAAAGCGAGGTTGAACCTGAGAGGGCATTCACCGCTGAGCAACCGCTGGAAAGCGCGAAAGCTGTAGGGAGAGCCGACAGTGACAAGACAGCAGAAATCAGACCGGAACAAACTTTCCGGCAAGAGAATAAACGGCTCATGCTTTACCCAAAAATGAGATTTATTAGGAATAATCTTACCAGGCAACGTTAACACGACTCGTTTTTAACTAAAGCCGGATTAGCC